>CAYUDR010000054.1:0-4837 GCA_964443705.1 uncultured Planctomycetia bacterium
TGGTGCAAATCCGCGGCATCTACATCACAGTCAGAGATTACCGTCTCTTTAGCTAAAGCAGCAAAAGAGGCGGCTATAGATGTCTTGCCGGTCCCGCCTTTTCCGCTTATTATAACCAATTCTTGAGGCCTTTTCACACCGAGGGCTCCAGGCATATTGCCTTTCTCAACTTTCACTTTTCCTTTATGCGATTTCTGATGTTTCTTCGGCTTACCGGCGGGTCTTTTCTCCTGCGCCATCTTTAACATCTTAGAAGTTAATTTATCAAATAATTCTCTATATTGAGGGAGTTTTTCAACAACCATGTCCCCTACAGAATAAACTTCGGCAATCCTTCTGTCATCCGGAATTTCTCCTATAATCTCTAAATTTTCTTTCCGGCAATATGTTTTTAATTTATCATCACTGTAAGCGGCACGGTTAACTATCACCGCCGGCTCCTGGCCTATTTCTCGAGCCATATCCACTGCTAATTTTAAATCATTGAGCCCGAAAGGCGTGGGGTCGGTAACCAGAACACAGAGATCTGCGTCTTTCACAGTCTCCACTACAGGACAGGCGGTGCCGGGAGAAGAATCAAGTATATTAATACCCTCACCCGCACAGGCCTTCACTTTCTTAACTAATCTTGGAGACATAGGGCCTTCGGCAGTTTCAAGGGAGGCATAGTAAAAATCTATTGTCTTACTCTTACCATGCCTTAAGATGCCTATCTTTCTTCCCTTTTCGATAATGGCATCTACAGGACAAACTATTTTGCACGCCCCGCAGGCATGACACAACTCTCTAAAAAACAGAACTTTATCTTTCGCCTTATCAGAAGTTTGTTTTGTTTCTTGCGCAGTTATCTCCGGTGACTTACTTCTAACAGGACTTATAATCGCGATAGCATTATAGTGGCAAGCCCTGGCGCATTTTCCGCATTTAATACACTTTTCTTCATCGACCCCCACCGGAGAAAGAAGTTCAACTTCCTCTTCCTTATCAATTTGGGGCTTTAGAAAAAGATGACCGTTTGGCTCTTCGACATCACAATCAAGATATATTACCTTTTCTCCTTTTTTGGCCAGCGTCAGCGCTATATTAGTAGCCAGAAAAGTTTTACCGGTTCCGCCTTTGCCGCTTGATATAGCTATTTTTAGTTTCTGGGCTCCTTGCATGTCTCTAAAATACCTCCTTTTAAAAACAATCTGTTTTAGTTGCTGTAGTTCCTCTTGCCAAATATTTCAGTTCCTATCCTTACCATATTAGCTCCTTCTTCAATGGCAACGGAATAGGAGTTGCTCATTCCCATAGAAAGATATTTCATTTTAACATTCCTTAAATCAAGAGCTTTGACTTTCTCGAATATTTTTTTCGTCTCTACAAAATAAGGGCGCGCCGCTTCAGGGTTCCCAACTCGAGGACCCATAGTCATAAGTCCCATTATCTTTATATTTTTAAAAGAAGAGATTTCCTTTATCAATTCCTCGGCAGCCTCTGGTATTGCCCCGAACTTCTGCGGCTCCTTGCCGCTATTTATTTCAATCAACACATCCATTACCTTGCCAATATAAGAACATTTCTTATCAATCTCTTTTGCAATCTTAAAAGAATCGACAGTTTCTATCATGTCAAATATTTCTACCGCTTTTTTTACTTTATTTACCTGCATGTGCCCCAAAAAATGCCATCTTACTTTCCTGCCTATGGATTTAAAAACCGGGAGTGTTTCCTGAACGTAATTTTCTCCGATGATTTTTAATCCGCCCTCTATGGCCTGGAGAATTTCCGGCACTGTTCTTGTTTTTGCGGCCACCACCAATTCCACTCCTTGGGGAAGCTCGCTTAATATTCTCCGAACATTTTCTCTAATCATCAGAATAAGTCCTTCTTTTTGTTCAAACGCCCCTGGCCACACATTTCCCTACATAGAAGGAAGCGGTTTTTTGAATCTTGCCTAATTCTTCTTCGGAATAGGGTTTGACTTTTTTAAACTCAGGATCTAACAAATCCCCTTGGGCAGAAAAATTTTGCAAAGCATATTTTTTAGCTCCTTTAATATAAGAAGCTATTTTTCTTATATCTTCTTCTGTGTGTAGAATAGGCACTACTGTGGTTCTAAATTCATAATCTATTTTTGAATTCATTATTATTTTAATACTGCGCTTAACAGCTTCAAGTATCTTTTCGCTTTTTATCCCCGCAGATTTCTTATAAGGAGCAAGCTCCAGGGGGGCTTTTATATCCATAGCAATATAGTTTGGTAATTTTGCGTTAATTACTTTCTCAAGCATATCCGGAAATGAGCCATTAGTATCCAATTTTACCATCATATCAAGCTCGCGGACTTTACGAATAAACTCCGGCAAATCTTTAAAAAGACACGGCTCTCCGCCGGTCAGACATATCCCGTCAAGCCAACCCTTGCGTTTAATTAAAAAATCCTTAATAGCCTGCCAGGGAACAGTTTCGTTCTCCTCGGGATTAAGCACCAACCCAGCATTTTGACAATATGGGCAGCGGAAATTGCAATGGGGAGTATAAAGGGTGGAAACAATTTTTCCGTCCCAATCTAACAAAGAGTTTTGGATAAATCCTTTTATAATCAAGGTCTTCATAATTAATGACTATGTATCCTTGAGCTGTTTCTTTTGGGCTTCACAAATAAAAGAGGAAAAACAATATCGCTTACACAACATGGTATCCAAACTGAAATAAATAAAAAGAAAAAGATAGCTATATAAAGAAATAAACTTACTTCCCTTCCCAGGGCCATAATAATATGAAATAACGAAGCCCAGGTACTTAATAAAACATGGCCGGCATGAGGAAATTTAGTGCTCGGTTTAAAATAAGCTACAGCAATACCTAAAATTGCCATAGGATTAACCAACCACCATTCCTCTATGAAGCCCAGGTGAATACCTCTATCAGGCAAACCAAGCATGCGCTCCCCCAGATAAGGAATTACTGAATCGCTCATTGTGGCTATGCCGATTGAACCTACATAACCAATAACAACCAAAACTCCCAAATTACACTTACCTTTAATGCGACCACATTTGTGTAACTCATACATAGAGGCCGTAACCAGTGCGCTTAAAAAAACATGGATAGGATGAAGTGTATAAAAAATATTATAGGAAACCTTAAAAGGCAGCCTCCAACAAAATGCCATAATAACTATTCCGGTAAGTGCTCCGAAAATAGTAAAAGGGGCGTGATTTCTTAATTCTTTGATAATCTGTTTAAACATCTCTCTTATTCCACTTTAAATGACCGAAAGTTTTATTTAATTATATTTCTATTGCTTGACCTACCTTGACTGCTATAAAATTATCACCGTACTTTTTCTTAAAAATCTCTTCGGCCTCTTCGCCGCTACAATGAGTAGGGCCCGCTTTTTCTACTCCCATTTCTTTAAATTTCTCTGCTATAATTTCTACGACTCTTCTGTCGGTACCGCTCAAATGAAACCCCCCGCATACAGAGTATAATTTCTGTTTGGGAAATTCTGCTTTTACTTTTTCTAAAATCTTTATAATGCCCGGATGAGCACAGCCTGTTAACACGGAAAGGCCATTATCAGTCTTTAATATAAGCACCTGCTCGGGTAAATGTTGTTCATTATAAACTCCGGAAATTTCTCCGCTAACATATATATTTTTAGCTATTTCTGTCAATTTATCTACTTCTATAAGCTCAGCCCCCGAGTTTCTTGCCTTCTCTTTAAATTCCCGGCTGAAACCAGGGCAGGCGTAAACTTTCAGTCCTTTTTTCTTGTCTAATATCTCCCATAAACCGCCTGTGTGGTCCCAATGGTCGTGGGAAATTACCACTGCTTCTAACTTACCAGTTTCTATTTTTAATTCTTTAATATTATCAATTAACCAATCCCCACTTTCTCCGGCGTCAAAAAGAATTTTTCCTTCTACCAGTAAAGATAATCCCCAGCCGACCTTTAAATTATTATCTTGAGCCTTTTTATCAAATAAAATTCTTATTTGCATATCCGTCTCCGATTTTATGGAATTTCTCTTTTCTTAAAAATCCTTCGGCGAGAGAAATGCCTTTATTTATTACCACCAGCGCCCACGCTCTTGATAAGTCTTAATAAACTTTTCAATAGAGCGGTCGTAGGTTTTCTCTATATCGCTTGGGAAAAAACAGGCAGGCAGTTCTCCAATATTCCAGTGATAGGTAATACACTCACAACATATACCCTTCCTGTCGCAAGGCTCATAGGTGCAATTACATCTGGCTTTATTCTCCCTAACTTTACACTCAGCCATAGATTTTCCCCTCCCCATCAATCAACAATCTTTATTTTAGCCCCACAACCCAACTCATAAAAATTCTTACCCCAGCTTTGTCTGAACAACTAATTTATGCATTTAAGTTTTCTCTGTTCTTTAAATAATCTATAATCCTTTTTAATATTTCATCCATGATTTTGACTACTGACGAATTTTTTGAAAAATGAATAAAGGGCTTGCCTGAATCTCCAAGCTTCACTATTTCAGGTTCAATCGGAATTCTTCCCAGAAATGGCACTTTTAAATCATGAGCTGATTTTTCACCTCCGCCCACTCCAAACAAATCTATTTCTTTTTTGCAATAAGGACATATAAACCCGCCCATATTTTCAATTATTCCTAATACGGGGACTTTTAGTTCCTTTGCAAAATTGACGCTTTTTCTGGAATCTAAAATAGCCACATCCTGTGGCGTAGTAACAATAACTGCTCCACTTAAATCAGAAATTATTTGGCATATACTCAATGGCTCATCTCCCGTTCCTGGGGGAGAATCGACAATCAAATAATCAAGCTCGCCCCAGTTAACATCAGCTAAA
>CAYUDR010000054.1:4847-8486 GCA_964443705.1 uncultured Planctomycetia bacterium
GTCAACATCTTAAGAGGACCACGCCAAATTACGGGCTGATCTTTATCCTTTAATAGAAATGCTATGCTCACCGCTTTTAAACCAGGCAAAACCTCAATGGGCTCTATGGCTGATTGTGACCCACCAAGTTTTTTTTCTTCAACCCCTAACATCTTGGCAATATTCGGGCCATGAATATCAACATCCAAAATGCCCACCTTCTTACCTTTAATAGCCAATCCATAGGCTAAATTAATCGCTACTGTGGTCTTGCCAACACCACCCTTGCCGCTAATAATAATTATCTTATTTTTTATTTTAGATAAATTTTTCTTAAGGCGCTTATTTTGTTCAATCCTTCCTTTTTCATCCATTTTTTGCATCAGTCAAACCTTTCGGTGGTTACCTCCCGCCGCCGCTTGCGTTTATTAGAACAGCTCGTCTTATAAAAAGTCCTTAAACTTATATCTTGTTAGAAGCATCTTGCGCTGCCAAAACTATCGGAGACGTCGTGGGAGCACTTGTCAAACAAGGGTGAGTAGCCATCTGTAAAGTTTCAAGTTCTATAAAAAGCATTCCTTTCTGAATAGCAACACCTATTAAATTTATCATTTCACCGCAAGATATCCCTCCACATACTTGCCCGCCTAATATAATTCCCGATTGTTTCGAAAAAATTAGTTTAATTTTAATTTTACTTACCCCGGGCAATGTAGAAGGATGTTTATCTACGCCATTAAATATACCTATTGCAATTTCAAAGTTTTCTTTTTTGGCACTATTCTCTGTGAGCCCGGCCGAACCCAAAACCAAGCCATCAATATAGGTTGAGTAAATAGCAATTGTTCCTTTATTTTCACGTATTACTTTCAATTTATAGAGATTGGCTCCCGCAATCCTTGCTTCGGCAGTCGCAGTGGAAGCAAGCATCACTGCCACATCTCGACGGGTATAAAAATCTCTTTTGCCGGCGCAGTCTCCCACGGCAAAAATATTCGGATCAGCCGTTCGCATGTATTCATCTACCCATATGCCTTTGCCCCTGCCTAAATCCAGCCCCGCCTCAGTGGCCAATTGCGTATTAGGAACCGCTGCTACACCCAAAATTACACTATCGGCCGGCAGCTCTTTCCCGCTCGAAAGACGAATTTTCTCGATTTTCTTATTGCCTAAAAATTCTTCAATGCGAGTGTTAGTTAAAACAGTTACGCCTTTTGTTTTTAACTTTTCTTCTGCCATTTGAGAAAATTCCGGATCAAACGAATTTGCCAACAAATGAGGAAGCATCTCTACCAAACACACATTCAAACCCTTTATTTTAGAAATCTCATCGGCAAATTCTACTCCTATAAATCCCCCTCCTAATATAATGATATTCTTTGTCTTTTTAATTCTCTCTATAGAATCTTTAAGATAATTCATATCCTTAAATATTGGATACACGCCCTCTTTATCAATGCCGGGGATGGGGGGAGTCAGGGGTAAAGAACCAATTGCCAGTATTAATTTTTCATAACAATATTTTTTATTATTTTTAGTTTCTACTATTTTCTCATCGCGTTTTATCTTTACCACTTCATCTACTACCACATCAATATTATTTTTTTTCAAAGGAGCATTTCCAACTTTATTTTCATCGGGCTCTTTTAAGCTCGCAAACATATAAGGAATGCCGCAGGGGATAACCCCATTTCCTATGCTTTTTATTAGTAAAATCTGTTTATCTGCGTAATACCTTCTTGCCGTTACCGCACTTACTATCCCTGCGGGCCCTCCTCCAATTACCAAAATACCTACTTTCTCTGCCATAAGACTCCCCTTATCTAATGTAACAGGTTTTTTTCTCCGATATTCATTTTCATATTTAATCTATCTTCTCTCCAAAATTCAAATTTTTCCAATCTTTTTTTATTAATTTTGATAACTCAGGCGTTCTTAGTGCTGCGGCGGGATGAAACATAGGAATTATTTTTATATTTCTGCTCTCGCTAAATAAATCTCCAATAAAGGCGTGAAAAACTTGTCCATGAATTTCTGAAATTCGTTTCTTGGGTAAACTATATTTTTCAAGAGCGTATTCCGTCGCTATGGAACCTAAAGGAATAATCACGCGGGGTTTTATTATTTCTATTTGCTTATCAAGATATATAGCACAAGTATCTATTTCTTCCCGTCCTATTGAATAAGTAGGCGCATGGCATTTTATAATATTAGTTATATAAAGTAATTCCCTGTTTAATTTAGTTAATTCCAAAAGCTCATTTAAAAATGAGCCCGAGGGGCCAATAAACAATTTTCCTGTTGAATTTTCTTCTTTTCCGGGAGATAAACCTATCAGCATAATTTCAGCATTATTTCTTCCTTCCGCAAATACGAACTTATCTCTAAAATTACAAAGCTTGCATTTCCTGCAAGTTTTTACTGCATCTCGAATTTCGCTTAAACTATTTAAATTTGTCATGCCTCTTTAAAAAACTCTTTTATTGCTCCTCTGGGTATAACAACGACTAACCTCTATTTCTAAAAACTCCTTCTATTATTTTTCTGTGGCTTAAAAAGGGAATGTACGGCAAGGTTTTTCTGCTAACAAATTTTGCCTCTTTCACTTCACTGCTTAAAGTGATTGTATCTCGAAAAAGTTCAACTTCATAACCTATAACAAGTATAGAGCCATAGGCTCTGGTTTTATGAAGATAAACACCTATTAATCTCTTAACTTTTCCTCTCGTTCCTGTTTCTTCTTTTAGCTCACGCAAACAAGCCTCCTCCGGTTTTTCTCCGGCTTCAATAAATCCGCCCGGTAATGCCCATTTATTTATGCCGGGTTTGAGGTTTCTCTTTGCTATAAGTATTTTGCCATCTTTGTTTCTTGCTACACAGATTGCAACAGGTAAAGGGTTATTATAGTTTATCCACCCGCATTGCCGGCAAAAAAACCTACTATACCCTTCAACATTGCTAAAAATTAGTTTATGCCCGCATAAAGGACAAAATTTATATTTTTTTTTCATTGTTTTTTTTGGCTATGCAGTAAAATTATATCGCCTAACTTACAACCCATATCTCTGGCGACCACCGGGCATTTGGCCATAAACAAAAAGAAAATAGGCCTCGAAGCATTGGATAATGCCTCAAAATTTCCCTGGCCTTTACTGATAATCATATCTGCCTTTTTAAATATTTTTAAAAACTTTTTTGAACACAGACGGAGAATTGTTCCCGGGGTGTCTAATCCACTTGAAATTATCTGCGCTACTTTGTCAATGCCGCATTGGAGTGCATCTTCAATTAAGGCATCGTTGATAACAGGTTTTTCTTTAACTGCATAAAGGATTTCCTTATTTCTATCAATCCTTTTTATCTCTTCAATCAAAACCCTGTCAAAAACTGTTTCTCCCGCGTTATCAGCCAAATAGAGAATTGTCCCGGCGCTCTTTAGTACGCGTTTAAATTCAGGGTAATTAAAAACGCCTTTCCCCTCTTTCGCAATAGCCTTATTTTCTTCGCTTAATATCTTCTCCAGTTCTTTTTCGACATCTAAAGAATTTTTTACTCCGTAATCAATAATATTGCCGGCCACAGCCAGCTCTAATGCCGTCAATAGTTTATGGCGAGAGTGATTTACTTTCTTCTTTAGGCGGCTATAAATTCTTAAAGCAA
>CAYUDR010000055.1:0-8409 GCA_964443705.1 uncultured Planctomycetia bacterium
GCTACATAAGACGGAAAAGCCTTGCCCCCGCCTACAGTGGTTCCTTCAGCGCTGGGTATAATAACAGCCTTTCCTCCTTCCATTACAGCCGCTGCTGAATTGGAAGTTCCTAAATCAATTCCAATTGCCTTTGCCATAAAAACACCTCCTTAAGAAATTAAGCCTTCATCCTGCTGCTTATCTTCCTTCTGTTCTTCTTGTTGTTTTTCATTTTGTTGTTGTTCTTCTTTCTGTTCTACCTTTTTTTCTCCTCCTTTTTCTTTTTGCTTCTTCTGTTCTAAATCTATCTTATCTTTCTTTTTGCTTATCTTTACCTTTGCATGACGCAACACTTTATCTCCCAAAGAATAACCTTTTTGATATTCTTCAGTTATAGTATTTTCAGGATGCTCCTCATCTTCCTCTTGCAGAAGCGCTTCATGCAAAGTCGGATCGAATGGTTTAGTAAGTGTTTCAATTTCCTTAAGCCCTCTTTTAGTCAATAAATTTTTAAGGTGTTTAACTATAATTTCAATACCTTTCTTAAGGCTTTCTATATCATCCTTTTTGTTAGCTGATTCCAGCGCCCGCTCAAAATCTTCCATAATGGGAATGAGCTCAAGAATTAAAGAAGCTTCGGCAAATCTTATAAATTCCAGCTTTTCTTTTTCAAGGCGTTTCTTAGTATTATCAAACTCCGCCTGCAGCCTCAGGAGTCTATCAAAATAAACACCGGCTTGTTTACCTTTTTCTTTTAAGGCATCAAATTCCTTAACTGAAATAGTAACAGATTTGCCTTGTTGCTTTTCTTCGCTTTCTTCTTCTTTGGGTTTATGTTCTTTTTCTGTCATTTTCTTTGGTTTCTATAAAATTACCTTTGCTTAAAATGCTGCTTAGAACGTGAGAAATACACCTAAGCGTGGAAATAACCTCATCGTAGGCCATCCTGGTTGGGCCAATAACGCCAAGGTTTCCCTTGAGATGATTATCAACCTGATACCTGGAAATAATAAGACTGCAATGCTGAATATCTTCATAGGTATTTTCACTGCCTATGTGCACCTTTATATTATTTTTAAAATCTTCCAGGTCTTCGTTCATAATTTCTAAAACCTCAGTCTTTTCTTCCAGGACATGTAAGATGCCACACGATTTATTGAAATTTTTAAATTCCGGCTTATCCATAATGAGGGATAGGCCGTTAAGAAAAAGTTTATTATTCATATGAGTTACATCTATCAAATTAATAATTTCACAGGCATTGTTAATAACATTAAAAACAGCATCTTGATGACGTTTTATTTTATTTAAAAGATAATCTTTAATTGAATTGAGTAAAAAACCCTTTAGTTCATCATTCAAAAAATTCTCAACTTTTTTTAATTCGCCGAATTTAATATTTTCAGGTAAATTTATAATTATATTTTTAACCATGCCGGAAGTATCCAAAAGAACAACCAGCATCCTATTTTTATCAAGCTGAATTAAATTGATTTTCTTAAAAACATTTAAAGTAATTTTCGGCACCATCACTATAGCAGCCTGGTTAGTAATGGCGCAAATTACGTGGGCTGTTTTTTCTATTAAATCCTCAAGTTTCTCTATCTTTTTTCTGGAATCATATTGCCGGCGAATCAAAATCTCTTTTTGAGAAGACGGCTTTTTGGGTTTTATTATATTATCTACATAATAACGATAACCCTTATCCGTAGGAATTCTTCCTGAAGAAGTATGCGGTTGTCTCAACAATCCTTCTCCTTCAAGCTGTGCCATGGTATTTCTGATAGTAGCTGAACTCCACTTAAAATTGTATCTTTCTACCAAAAATGAAGAGCTTACAGGTGTAGTTTCTTCAACATAAGAACGAATAATAGCTTCTAAAATCTTTTCTTTTCTCAAATCTAACTCTTTATTTTTCATAGTGTTATATCAATCCATTCGTTCCCCCGACAACAGTCAATACTTTTTAGCACTCACCGGCTTAAAGTGCTAAAGTTTAGCTTAACATACAATTTAACTTTGTCAAGATTTTTTTGGCCTGGATAACGGGCAACCAGGCCTCTATGTAAACACCATCTGTGCGAAATTCCTCTTTTTGTATATGTCCGCTTTTATGAATTATATTTAAAAGCGCCATTTTGGTGTGGGGTATAATAATCTTTATATTCTGAAGTTCGCTAGAAAGTTTTAAGACCATCTTTTCTAAAAGCGAGTTTATATTCTTCCTCTCTTTGGCGCTTATGGAAATATAATCCTCAAAATTTCGTTTCATTATCAGAGATTTATTATCTAATTTATCTATTTTGTTAAAAATTAATAATGTGCTTTTTCTCTCAACGCCTAATTGTTTAAGAATTTCATAAACTGCCTGTTGCTTCTCCTCATACATCTCAGAACTTATATCAACTATATGAAGCAAGAGGTCGGCCCAAAGCACCTCTTCTAAGGTGGCCTTAAAAGCTTCTATTAAATGATGGGGAAGATTATAAATAAAACCGACTGTATCGGATATAAGCACGCGCTGATTATTAGGCAAAACCAATCTCTTTACTTTTGTATCAAGGGTGGTGAAGGGCCCCTCATCAGCCGCTTGGTGAGAGCCACAGAGAGTATTCATCAAAGTGGATTTGCCGGCATTTGTATAGCCAACCAATGCCATTAACGGCAATGACTTATTTTTTCTGTTTATTGAAAGAGCATGCCTTCTTTTCTTTAGCTGCCCAAGATCTCTTTTTAATTTAACAATACGCTTTGCAATTCTTCTCCTATCAACTTCTAACTTTTGCTCACCGGGCCCCCTGGTGCCTATCCCTCCTCCCAGACGCGAAAGCATAATCCCCTTTCCTGTAAGACGCGGCAGTAAATATTCTAATTGTGCCAGCTCCACCTGAACCTTTCCTTCCAGGCTCTTTGCGCGCCTGGCAAAAATATCCAGAATTAACTGTGTGCGGTCGATTATTTTTACTCCCAGAACTTCCTCGAGATTCTTCTGTTGTGCGTTGGATAAGTCATTATTAAAGATAACTACATCTATTTCTTCATCATGAATAAAAGTATGAATTTCCTGGGCTTTACCGGTCCCGATAAAAAGAGAAGCGGTGGGCTTCTTAATGCGGAAAAGCAATTCCCCCACTATTTCAATTCCGGTTGACTGGCTCAATTGATATAATTCTTTCGATAATTCACCAACCGGCCAGTGTTTCTGGCCCTCCAATACCACCGTTGCTAATAGAGCTCGTTCAGCCCTGTTCATGCTATTTAAGATATTTCCTTAATTATTTTTTTGGCTATCTGTTGCGGTTTATGACTTGGCTGAATTTTAATCCAGGTAATTCTTTTATCGGCTCTAAACCAGGTCAATTGACGCTTGGCATACCTGCGGCTATTTCGTTTTATAAGACGCCTGGCTTCCTCCAAGGTTGTCCTTCCTTTTAAATAATCAAATAATTCTCTTATTCCCAGCGCTGTGCGGGCAGTCCTGCTTATTCTCTGCGAAGATAATTTTTTTGCTTCAGCCAGAAGCCCCCGCCTAAACATCTCATCCACTCTCCTATTTATCCGCTCATAGAGGGCTTCTCTTTTCATATCAATGGCAAAAATTTTAATTATATATTTATTTTCTATAGATTCTGTATTCTTTTTAAGATAAGAAAGAGGTTTTTTATTCTTGATATATACTTCCAGCGCCCTTATTATCCTTCTCTTATTATGAGGATGAATGACCCTGGCGCACTCAGGGTCAACTTTTTTAAGACGTTTAAAGAGTGTTAATTCAGAAATTTTATTTAAAGACTTACGCAGCTTAAAGTCTGCCTTTGTGTCCGGGAAAAGGCCGTCAATAACTGCCTTCATATAAAGGCCGCTTCCTCCGACAAAAAGCGGCATTTTATCTCTTTCTGTAATTTCTTTAATCTCCCGGCGCGCTGCCAGGGCAAACTGATAAGCGCTGTAAGTCCTGCGGGGTAAGATAAAATCAAAGAGATGATGAGTGATTTCCTTCCTTGCTTTTTTGGGCGGCTTGGAACTGCTGATATTCAGCTGCCTATAAATTTGCATCGAATCGCAATTTATAATTTCAGCTTTTATTTTTTTCGCCAGGCAAAGTGAAACTTGCGTTTTACCTATAGCGGTGGGGCCCATTAAAAATATAACTTTTTTCTTGCGCACTTTAATCTCAGACAAAACTGTGCGAGGTTGAGTGTGCGATGGTTTTGCCTCGCACAATTAGCTTCACGCGGTTTTATTCCTAAATCCTAATTCCTAATTATTATCTACTAAGTTATGGGTATATCTTAGCCGGCAAATTCTTTTTCTTTAACTGCAGCAGAAGCCTCTCGGCCTGTTCTCTGGTCTTTAACTTCCCAACCCTGACTCTATAAAAAGTAAGACTATGATATTTGGTTTCTGTTATATAGCAATCGAATTTCTCTTTTTTTAACCTGTTTTGAAGATTGCAAGCATTCTTTCTGTTTTGAAATGAACCAACCTGAATCGTAAAATAAAACTGGTTTTCCCTTAAAATCTTCTTGGCAGATTCAGACTCTATGGATAAAGACCGGGCAATATCTTTAAGCAATTTCTTTGCCTTTTTCCATTGGCCCTCTTTAAGATAGCTTTTAGCGAGTTTAAATTTAACAATTTCTTTATAATCTGTTTTTCTGTATTTGCGCAAAAATTTAGTATAGCCGGGAGCGGCCTTTTTAAATTCGCCTTCCAGATAATATGAATCACAAATAGCAAGCTCGATTCTTTGGATTAAATTATTATCTTTGGTTTTTTTTAAAGCCAGCTGAAAGTGCTTTCTGGCCTTTTGCTGCTGACCAGTCTTTAAATAGGCACATCCTAAAAGGAATTCTGCGCGAGGCACATCAGTGCTGGATAAAAGAGGTAAAATTTCTCTGGCGGCTTTGATGGCTTGGGAGTAGTCTTCCTTTAAGATATAAGTTTCGACCTCCTCAAAATTTTTATTAGAGGCGGCATTTTTTAAAGGTATAAATATTGCCAAAACTCTAATAAAAATTAGGCTTAAATTTTTCATTTTTTTAAAGTCCCTATCAATGTGCTTTCCGTTACATCTTTTATTTTAACCTTTGTGAGTTTTCCGATTAGTTTATCCTGGCCTTCAAAAACAGCAATTTTATTCGCTCGGGTTCTGCCCCTTAACTTTTTTTTCGTTTTATCATGGCCTTCGACTAAAACCTCCGCTTCCTGCCCAAGATAAAACCTGTTTTTATTTAAGGAAATTTTCTTCTGCAAAGCGAGCAACAATTGATTTCTTTCTTTTTTTGTTTCCACACTAACATCATCCGCTAAAAGGCTGGAGGCCGCCGGCGGCCTGGGACAATATTTAAAAACAAAAGTACTGTCAAAGGAAACTTCTTTCATTAAATCAAATGTAGCTTTGAAATCTTTTTCTTCCTCACCCGGAAAACCCACAATGACATCTGTAGTCAAACTCCCTTGTGGTACAAGCTTTTTATATAAATTAACTAATTTTATATATTGACTAATTGTATATTTTCTATTCATATTTTTCAAGATGCGCTCAGAGCCAGACTGAAAAGGTAAATGCAGATGCGGACAGATTTTTTTATTTTCAGCCATTAATTCAAAAAGTTCTTTTACTGTATCTTTAGGATGACTGGTCATAAAACGAATGCGCTCTAACCCCTTTATCTTGCTTGCCTCACTTAATAATTTTACAAAACTAAGGCCATGAGCATTTAAATCCACTCCATATGAATTTACATTCTGACCCAGTAAAGTTATTTCTTTAGTACCACTCTCAACCAAAGATTTTATTTCTTCTAAAATATCTTGCGGCAGGCGGCTTATCTGCCTTGCCCTAACGAAAGGTACAATACAATATGAACAATAATTATCGCAACCTTCAACTATAGTAACAAAGGCCTTGAGCCGTCCTTTTCTCGTGCCGGCACTACCGATAGCATGCGGACGCTGATTGCCACTAACAGCCAACATTTTTTTACCTGTCTTTTCTATCTCTCTAACCATCTGCGGCAAATCATAAAGATTACCTGTCCCGCAAACTAAATTAATATGCGGCAATTTTTTAAAAATCCTATCCTGATGATTTTGCGCCACACAACCAATTATCCCAATTATTCTTTTTTTAGAGTGCTTGCCTCCTTGCTTTAGCACTCCTGCCTGCCCCCACACACGCGCTTCAGCATGCTCCCTGACAGAGCAACCATTAAAAAGAATGACATCGGCCTCATTTATATCTTTAGTATAGGTATACCCCTCCCCTTCAAACAAACCCCTAACAAGCTCAGAGTCATATTCATTCATCTGACATCCGAAGGTACGGATGTAGATTCTTTTATTTAAGTCTTGTTCTTTTTCCATTTTATTATTTCGCCAATAAAATCGATAATTCCTATAAAAAAAGCAGCAACCATTAATACACTTATTTTCGTATCTATCTTTTTATGTTCCAATAAAAATTCATCTTTTAAGTGAAATGCAATTACAAGAATTATTATCCAAATAAACAATTTATACTCTTGGCTTTTAATTAAACGCTTAAAGCTAAATGACCATTTTTCGCCTTCCCGATAAGGGAAAATCGTAGGCACTATGGCCGGAATTTTATTTCTATAGTTTATATATTGATGTTTAAATTTTTGCTCCAACATCTGCTCCTCTTTTTTAATTGTTCGGTAGTATACTCCCGTCATTACTAAAAACAATAAAATACCTACATAATAAATTTTCAACATAATAATGAAACCAAGCGTGAGAACCATCGTGCCTAGATAAAGAGGATGTCTCACAAAAGCATAAGGACCAGAAATAGTGAGTTTTTATAACTTTATTGCATATCCATTCGCCCAACTTCGCAGGAATAGACCGGTTAAAATAAACCAAATCCCAGTCATTGTTGACTTATCATCAGAATTGGAAAAAAGAATTACAAAGACACCAAAAGGATAAAGAATCGCAAAACGTAATTTAAACCACCGTTTAAACCTATTTTTGAAAATTCATTTTTTATTCCCTTTTGCTTCCATCTTTCAGGCTAAATCTAATTTAATCTTTGCGTTTAATTTTCATCTAAAAAATTTTTAGCAAAAGTCTTCGGCTTAACTCTCCATCAGCCATACCCTAAAGGGCACAAGAAAGAAAATCAACCTGCGTGAGATAACCCTAATACTAAACGAATCAAAGCCGTAATAATAAGTCCCAAAAGCATTAAACTAAACCCTTTTATTCCGGAACAATGCTCAACAAGAGCAGTTCGCCTTAACCCATGAATCGTAGCCATATATAAAAATACTCCGGCAGCAAGGGATAAAATAACAGCTTTCACTATAGTTATCGAATCTCCTCGCAAAAATTCACTTATGTCTGCTCCTATAAAAATGCCAAAAGGCGTTGACAATGCAAAAAGAAAATATAGCAGATAGGTTTGTTTTTTTGTTAAAGTGCTCCTTACCATAGTTAATGCAAGGCCAAATCCCGCAGAAGCTTTATGAGCAAGTACGGCTATCAGGATAAATTCTGCTTGCAGAGTCGGGCTTATGCCAATAGCAGCACCAAGAAGAAAAGAAGGAATTGCTATCATTGCTGTCATAATAATAGGAATGATGGGGCCTGAAAAATCCGTATCATTTGCCTCTTTCTGCTTTAATCTTGCAGAAAGATGTTCTAAGGCAAGCAGCAAAAGAAAAGCTGTAACAACAAAAATGGCAGCAAGCGGATAGTTAATATCCGGAAAAGATTTACCAAATAAATGCAATCCTGCCGGAAGCATTATAAATAAAGAAAGAGCTAAAAAGATACCTGCTGTAAAAGATTCTCCTGCCGGCAGACCGCGCTTACTTCTTGATTTTTCTCTTTTTACCAAAGGATAATATCCTCCAAGTATTGCTACAAAAAATATGATAAAAATCGAAAACCATTTAAACGCGTTCATAAAATCTCCTTTTTTTGTTCCTTTTTAGAAAACGTAGCGCCTGAAAGGCGCGAAGTCCCCGTAGGGTAGAAAAAATTAAAGGACCAAAAAAAGAAAAAGCGGAGTCCCCGTAGGGTAGAAAAAATTTTCTTGCTTGTGCCCTTTAGGGTAATGTTTTTAGAAAAAGCTGCTCATTTAACCTCTACTGATGCGTTTGCATCAAAAGGATTTGTTCTAAGTGCAAGAGAAAAAGATATGGGTAATTGACTTTTAAATGTTTCATATAATCTAACCATTCTGCAATCAAAAGATGATATACCCTCTTTATATCTCCTGCAAGGTGTTGATAATCAGTTTCTGGCAATCCGTTCAGGCTTCTTCTGTAAATGAGCTCCTCTGTTAAATGAAATACTGCCCAAAGTAGGTTTGTGAATGATTCATGTTCCAACAGATTGGGATTTTCCAAAAGGTTCAGCAAAAATTGCCTTTTCTCTTTCAAAAAATTTTTTATA
>CAYUDR010000056.1:0-8356 GCA_964443705.1 uncultured Planctomycetia bacterium
TGGGAGACAGCCAGTGAAATCAATAACGCCGGATTTAATCTCTATAGAGCCGAAGAAGGGGCCGGTGGCGGATACGTCAAGTTGAATGAAGAACTCATCCCCGGCCTAAGCACCTCCACCATAGGTCAAATTTACACCTATACTGATACCGCCGTAACTAACGGCAAGACTTACCTCTATCTATTAGAGGATGTGGAGACCACCGGAAAGATTACCAAACACGGACCGGTAATTGCCCATCCCGGATTAGATACAGATAATGATAGCATGAGTGATGACTGGGAATATTATTACGGACTTGATCCTTTAGTTGATGATGCAGGCCTTGACCCGGATAACGACGGCTTGACTAATTATGAAGAATTTATAGCAGGCACCAATCCTAATGTAATCGACGCCGATAGGGCAGGTGGCCATGGTGGCGGCGATAGCCAGGATGGCATTAAAATTACTTATTTAGATTCCGGCGATATTGAACTGGAATTAATTACCTCAACCTTTACAGAAACCCAAAAGATAGTCGGTGATACTACTTATCATATAATCACCATTCCTACTTATAATCACGCTCAAAATGATGAGATTGGAAAACCGCTGGTGCCGGTCAAGAGTATCTTGCTTGGTGTAGATTATAAAAAAGACCTTAGAGCCGAGCTTTTAGATTCAGAGAAAGAGACTTATTGCGATTACCTGCTTTATCCGGTAGAAAAAGTTGTCATGATTACCGATCCTGATAGTAATACCGCCCAGCATTTGAGTTATGAATTTTACAAAGATGAAAATGCCTATGCTCAAAGCGCATTCTATCCCGGAAAACTCTATGATGTTGACTACTCCGGCTATCTAAGGGATAACATGGTAGTGAAAGTTGAATTCTTCCCGGTTCAGTTTAATCCTGCCAGCGGGGAATTGGAGTTTTATAAAAAGATTAAACTCAAAGTAACCCTGCCGGAAGCAGAAGAAAGAGAAGTGGTTTTAAATGAGAAAATTCTGCCTTTCACCGGCGAGGAAAATTATAAGATTTATATAGAAGAAGACGGGATTTATAAAATCACCGGACAGGATTTTCAGGATATTGGTATAGATTTAGCACAGATTAATACAGGTTCCATTGCACTTTATAATCAAGACCAGCAAATCCCTGCCGTTTTAGTTGGCTTGGAAGACGGAACATTTAATTCCGAAGACTATATCAAGTTCTATGCGCAGGGCGTTGACACCAACTATACACAGGATAATATCTACTGGCTTAACTTCAATTCCGCTTTTCTGGGCATCTTTGAAAGTTCCGGTTTCCAAGCGGAGGCGCCGGTACTTAATTCGTTTACAAAGAAAGTTCACTTTGAAGAAAACGCACTTTACTGGATTTATCAGGAAGCGATGGGCGAAGACCACTGGTTCTATATGTTTATCTTAAGGGCTCCCGGAGTACAAAATGTTAATTTCGAGATAGATGATGTGGCTCTTGTTGATGCAGAGGCCACTCTTAAAATAGCCTTACAGGGTATCAGTTATTATAATGATGAAAATCCACCTCACCATGTTTACTTCCATCTAAACGGCAACTTTATCGGTGAAGACTCATGGGAAGGCAACCAGCAGCGTGAAATCGAATTTAACTTCAATAGCGCCTTCTTAAATGACGGCGTGAATACCCTGAGCATTGAATTGCCGGGCGATACAGGTTGGAGTTATGAAAAAGTCATGCTTAACTGGATGGAGGTTATTTATAACCGCGGGTTCGCAGTCGCAGATGATTCAATTGCCTTCAGTCATACGCAAGAGGAAACCGCTACTTTCGAATTAACCGGCTTTAGCTCTGAGGATATAACTATTTTCGATATAACCGACCCGCAAAGCCCTATAGAGATTTCAGATTATGAAGTTATAGATAATGCAGATTCAGATTATGAAGCTACGGATAATGCAGCTAATGAAATGGGTTATACTATAGCCTTTAAAGATTCCGGCTTGAAAGATTACATTGCCATTAGTAATGCCAATCTAAAGACACCGAAAAAGATAGTAGGAGATGAGGCCTCTGATTTACGCTCTACCCAGAATAGAGCCGATTACATTATAATCTGCGCTCCCGAGTTTTATGAAACTATACAGAGTTTTGCTGATTACAGGACTCAAAAAGGCTTTGAGGTTAGCGTAGTTAAATTAAAGGATATATATGATGAATTTAATTATGGTGTTTGCGACCCTGATACCATTAGAGATTTCTTGAAATATACCTATTATAACTGGCAGAAACCGGCTCCTACTTATGTGCTCTTAGTCGGTGATGCCTCCTTTGATTACCGCAACTACTATGGCTTTGGTTATCTGAATTATGTACCCACTCACATGCTTTCTTCCGGTAATTTTCACGAGACCGGTTCGGATAACTGGTTTGTCTGCTTCGATGGCGAAGGGGACATCGCGCCTGAAATGTTAATTGGTAGATTTCCGGTCAAGACTAATGAACAACTCCAGAGTATTATAAATAAAATAAGAGACTATGAAGCGCTGGATGTAGACACAGAGTGGGCTAAGAAAGTTCTGCTTATAGCCGATGATAATGAAAATAGTTTCACCGATATAAGTGATAATTTAGGATCTTATTTAACGGATAGCTACAGTTACGAAAAATTATATCTTAGCGGGTTTGCTGAAAGCACAGCAGATTTCAAAGACAATCTCATAAACAAAATAAACGAAGGGTCATTAATTCTCAATTATGCCGGACACGGCGCAACGCAATTATGGGCAGATGAGAGTATAATGACCAATTCAGACCTTACTTTACTCTATAATGCTTATCAATTGCCGCTGGTGAATATGTATACGTGCCTGGCCGGTTACTTTGTTTATCCCAACTATTATGAGTGTTTAGCCGAAGAATTTCTTACCAAGGATGGTGGAGGCGCCATAGCTGTTATCGCCTCAGGCGGCCTTACAGTGCCAAACGCTCAAGGATATCTGGCTGAAGGTATATTTAGGGAATTCTTCCTGAATGGTGATGATATCGTGGGTTCTATCTTTACCCAGGCCAAACTGTACTTACTTGAAAACGTGAGTTCCAAAGATGCTATAAATGTCATTGAAACCTTTAACCTCTTTGGCGACCCGGCTCTAAGTTTAAAGAAACAAGTGGAAGAAGAAGAGACAGAGGAAGAAGAAACGGAAGAGACAGAAGAATCTACTTCTACTGCTCCAGGGGCAGAAGAGACAGAAGAAGCTCCATCAGAACAAACAACAGAAGCCGAGGAGACAGAAGAAGCAGAAGAGACCGCTGCCGAAACAGAAACAGAGCAAGCTGAAGAAACAGAAGAAACGGAGATTGCTGTTACAGAAGAAGCAGAAGAGACCACAGAATCAGGACAGACAGAAGAATCCACGCCTAATACTTCTGTCGCTACAGAAACAGAGGCAGAGTCTAGTAGTGGTGCGGAAACAGGACAGACAGAAGAAATAGAAGGGGCAGAAACTAGCACAAGTAGCTCTGAAGAAATAAATCAAATAACACCTCCGGTATATGCTGTTTCAAGCAAAGCCTCTTCTTCCGGATTAGTAAAGTTAACTCAACTTTCAAGTGACGCTAAAAGAAAAACCCAGGAAGACATAAAGGCAAAAAGCCGTGGAGCAAAAGGTGCAACTGGAAAAGCAAGTTCTTCACAGCCGACAAAAACTCAGTCAGTAGAGGCCGGTTTACATAGGGCTAAGGGTGAAAGCCAGATACAAATAACCAAAGGCACCGGAGATGCTAAGCCTAAATTAAATACTTTAAAACCAAAACCTTCTATGCCCCAGATAAAACCACTTTCGGTTAAAAATTTTACCAAGGGCAAAAGCATAAAAAGACTTTACAAAGTAGCCAAGCAAAAGCATCAACAGCTTACAGCTCTGGTTAAGAATTGCAAGGATGCCATTAATTCTAAAGACTATAAGGAGGCTCGTTTCAGAATAAGGTTGATTTCCAAGGTTCTGAAAGATAAGGAATAGGTTATAATTTGCTTGCACAGAGTTAAAAAATTAAAAATATGTGGTATAATATAAAAAGGGATAACCTTTTTATAAACGAAAGAATCCCTGTTTACCTTAAAATATGAGGGTAAACGGGGATTTATATATTCAATAGTAACTATATAGTAAGAATGAGAGGAATTTGTTTTTGAGTAAGGCTAAAATTGGCGTTATAATCCTAATTTGTGCTTTATTAATTTTAGCAACTTTAATTTTTTTCTATACCAGAGAAGAAAAAAGTCCTTACGAACAATTTGAGACACGCCTTAAAGGAAAAACTCAGGGCCAAAGAATAGAATATCTAATTGAGGCCTTTGAAAGTAAAGACGACCGGCCCACTATTGAAATAATTGTTTTTTCTCTTGCTAAAGAAAAGGGAGCCGCCGTCGGTCCTTTAGTTGAAGAATTGAAGAAACAAAAGGGTGAAAAAAAAGAATACGCCATGCTGGCCCTGCAACTAATAGGTAAACCAGCCATAAATGCACTAGTTGACCTTTTTGATGATGAATTTTTAAGGAAAGATGCCCAGGCCATTCTCATTGTTATGGGAGAAAAAAGCCTCCAACCTCTATTGTTGAAATTAAAAGAAACCCGGGAAAAAGAAAAAAAAATAGTTCTAATAGAAACCATTACTTTTCTTAATATAAGCAATGAAGAAACTGTGCGGGCCATGCTTAAGATATTTACCGATGAAGATGAAGATGATGAGGTTAGGACTAAAGCTTTAACCTCCCTGCTTTTATTCAGCACTAATACAGAAAGGACTTTAGAGAAAATATCAAAAGAAGATAAAGGGGAATTAGGAGAAGCGGCCGCTTTGATTTTAGAAAAGATGAGAGAAGAGAATTTATAAGCATCATGACGCACTTAATATTAAAAGCAGGGGGTCTATGTTTCAGACTAAATTTTAAAGAGAGTCTTTTCTTTAAGCAGTTTAAGAGAGCACTTGGACATATACCCAAAAAAAATAAGACCGGAACAGCCATTGAAATTGATGTTTTTTCTAAAGGTAAGGGAGCAGGCAAAAAAAAATTTTCGCAGATTTACCAAAGTAAAAACTCTTTTTGGGCTTTTAATGAACAATACCAGCTTTGTTTTGATAAAATTAACAGCCGCGCAATTATATATTGCGCAAGAAACACCCATATTTTAAAAAATGCCTTGAGGCTTTTAATTATGGCTCATGCTAATGAAAAAGATATTTTTCTTCATGCCTCAAGCGCAAAATATAAAGGGCGGGCTACTATTTTTTGCGGGCCATCAGGTAGCGGCAAGACAACAATAACAAAATTACTCCCCCGCAAGTTTGATGTAATAGGAGATGATCTGTCTATCATTAAGAAAAAAAATGGATTCTATTATGCCTTTGGAGATAGCTTTAAGCAGTCTTTAAATTCTCTAGAAAAAACCAAAGTCAAAGAAGTCCTTTTCTTAAAGAAAGCTAACAGGAATCAAAAAGTTAAAATCTCAAGGGCCAAAGCCCTGGCCTTAATTTTGACAAGATGTCCCTTGACAGAAGAAAAAAAAGAAGCCTATAATAGACTTAAAATGTTTAATGACTTCGTTGGAGTTGTGCCTACCTATATCTTTAAGTTTAAAAACGACCACAGCCTAACGAGTTTCTTTAAGAGGTGTTTATGAAGAAAAAGAGTTCTCAATTTAAATTCAGGCGGTCACCCGATTTACCCTTTAGGGTAGTTGATGAAGAAGTAGTTATTGTCTCGCCCCCCAAAGGAGAGGTAACAGTTTTAAATGAAACCGCTGCTAAAATCTGGCAGTTATTAGATGGCAAAAGGACGCTTAAGCAAATCGCCGATATTTTAACAGCTGAATTTGAGGTAAAGCGGGAAAAAGCTTATAGCGATTGCCTTGATTTTATTAAGAAATTAGAGCAAAAGGGATTTGTTCAAAGTGAATACTAAAATCAAGCTTGACTCGTACCGGAAAATTATTAGAAAAACTTTTGATAGGAAAATTCCCTTTAAGTGTATATGGGAGATTACAAAAAGGTGTAATTTAAACTGCCTGCATTGCTTTCTCGATAAAAACGATATAGGCAAAGAGCTTTCATTTGAGCAGATAAAAAAAATACTTGAAATTCTGAAAACAAAGGGGACACTTTTTTTAAGCTTTACAGGAGGCGAACCTCTCACCCGAGAGGACTTTTTTAAGATTGCTTTTTATGCACAAAAATTAAATTTTGCCTTGAGGCTTTTAACTAATGCCACTTTAATAAATGAAAGCAACATTAAAGAAATTAAAAGGTTAAACTTGCTTTCGTGTGAAATCAGCCTTTATTCAATGGATGCTGATATTCATGACGAAATAACCAAAAGCCCGGGCTCGTTTAACAAAACCTTCAGGGCTATTTCACTTCTCAAAAAAAAGGATATTAATATTATTATTAAAACACCCATTATGAAGCAAAACTATCTGACTTTCTTTGCGGTAAAAGAATTTTGTCAAAAAGAAAAACTAAAATTTATTTATGACCCCATTTTGCTGATAAAGGATAATGGCGACCGCAGTATTCTCAAATACAGGTTAAACCAGGAACAAATTGATTATATAATCTCAAAGAACCTGGTGCCAGAAGATGATATCATCCAGGGAAAAGCTTCTTTAGATGAACCATTTTGCAGCGCTGGCCAGAATGGTTTTTGCATTGATAGCCAGGGTAATTTACTGCCGTGCATAGGTATCAGGGAGAGTATGGGGAATTTACTTAAGGAAAATTTTGATGAAATCTGGAGTTCGGAAAGAATAAATTTCATAAGAAATATAAGGCTGAAAGACTTGACCGTTTGCAAGGACTGCAAATACCTTGATTATTGTCGAAGATGTAGTGGAAGTGCGCTTTTAGAAGACGGGGATATTTTCGGGCCTGTAATTTCTTCGTGCATGCTGGCCAAGGCAACGTATAAGGCCAGAATTTCGAATAGGAACACCGGTGCACCAGCGCACAAGAGCGCAAGTCCTGAATTACAAGAAGTGAAGTGCGAGTAACAAAAAATAAACCACAGATTGAGAAATGGAGGTAGGAATATGAAAAAAGTGGCGAAAAAAAAGAAATACAAAAAGCCTGAAATAACTTTTTGTAAAAAAATTGAAATCTTAGCCGGAGTTTGCAATTCGGCTTGGTCAGCGCCTTCGATAACGTGTCGGCTCACGCCGGGAGAATGTGATTTCATCAGGGATTAATGTGATATGGAGCAAATTAAAGAAATAAATTTAAAATCAGCCTGTGAGCTTTTCTCTAAACAGCCATCTTCTTTTAAGGTATCCAGTAATTGCATGTGGCCTTTTATTAAGAAGGGAGATGCCGTTCTGGTTAAAAATTGCAAACCGCAGGAGTTAAAAGAGGGAGAAATCATCGTTTATAGAAACGGGGATAATCTCTTTGCGCACAGAATTATTGAAATCAGAGAAAATAACTTTATAACCAAAGCCGATATGAACTTTAAAAAAGATAGGCCTATTTCAGGGGAGCAGATAATAGGGCGTGTGGGTTTGGTTAAAAAAGGGTTATTTAAGTTGAATTTGGAGAAGAGATTTTTTAAAACTATCAACTATCTTTTGTTTTTATTGGGCAAGCTCCAGGTTAAATTTTACTCGGCATTTAAAAAGCTTTCTAAAAGCCATTGATTTTCGGCAAAAGCATTTGTGCCCCGCAGGTGTAAGCTTCAAAAATAATCTTGTTATTTGACTTTTCTTTATTTATAGGGTAATCTCTATACTAGAGTGGTATGAATAATTTTAAATTAAAGATGAAAATATTAAGTGTTTTTATATGTTTTGGCCTTGTATTTGGTATGCAGGTTGCTGCAGCGGCTGAGGAAGATGGCAACAGGGGTTATATTTTGGGCTCACCGCCGCCTGCCGCCAAAAAGCAATCGGAGCAGCCGGATGATGCCCTAAAGGAAGAAATAGCCGTTTTTAGCGAGAAAATACGCGAATATTATATCGGCCTTGGCGATACTTTGGATATTTCTGTCTGGCGGCTGCCCGAACTTTCAAAACAAGTTGTTGTAAGGCCCGATGGTAGAATTTCCTATCCTCTAATCGGCGAAATTGAGATTTACGGACTCACCCTGACGGAACTGGATAGGGTTTTAACTGAAAAACTTTCTGTTTATATCCGGGAACCACAAATTTCGGTAGCAGTTAAAGAATTTGGGGGAAAAAAGGTCTTTGTTTTGGGAGAGGTCGGATATCCAGGTGTATATAAGTTTATTTCTAACATCACTATTATTGAGATTATTTCCAGGGCAGGCGGTTTTACCGACAGAGCCAGCTGCAATAGCGTTATTCTTGTAAGGCCGAGAGGACAGGGGGAACCGGAACT
>CAYUDR010000057.1:0-8278 GCA_964443705.1 uncultured Planctomycetia bacterium
AAGTGCTCTCTCTGCCCGTGCATCCTGCATTAAAAAAAGAAGATTTAGAAAAAATAGTCCGGGTTTTAAAAAAATGGAAAAAATCAAAGTAGCTGTCATTGGTACGGGACGCCTGGGATTCCAGCATGCCAGGGTTTTTCATGAAATGCCAGAGACAAAGCTAGTGGCTATCTGCGACATAAGTAAGAAAAAAGCTGATGAAGCAGCCTCTCAATTTCAATGCAAGTGTTTTTATGACTATAAAGATATAGTGCATTTGGATATTAACTGCCTTAGTATAGCTGTCCCCACACCATTGCATTTTGCTGTCTCAAAATATTTTTTAGAGAATCACAAGGATTTACTTATAGAAAAACCCTTCACCAATAATTTAAAAGAAGCTCGCCAATTAATGGCCATAGCCAAAAAAAACAGTTTGATACTGCAGGTTGGTCATATTGAACGTTTTAATTCTATCATACGGGAAATTAAGAAAATTATAAACGAGCCAAAATTTATAGAATGTCATCGCTTGGGACCTTATCCAAACAGAGGCAGCGAAACAGGCGTGGTTCTTGACTTAATGATTCACGATCTGGATATTATTCTCCATCTGGTAAAATCAAAGTTAAAATCCATTGATGCTGTTGGCGTCAATATATTATCTCAAACTGAAGACATAGCTAATGCTCGTCTTAGATTCAGAAATAACTGTGTTTGCAATATCACCGCCAGTAGAATTTCCACAGAAACTACAAGAAAAATAAGATTTTTTCAAAAAGATACCTATATCTCCTTAGATTACGTAGACCAGGAAGCCAAAATCTATACCAAGAAAGAAAATCAGATTATTCCTAAAACTATCCGCACCACTAAAGAAGAACCACTTAAAAATGAACTAAGGGATTTTGTGAAATGCGTGGCTTTAAGAAAAGATCCGCTTGTAACCGCCAAAGAAGCCACAGATGCCCTGGCTCTTGCCATAAAGATATCAACCTTTATTAAAAAACAAAGTGTGTCCCGCCCTTCCTGAAATTAGGCATCATATATTTTTTATAATGAGGGCAGCAGTTAAAACAAAGAGGATAAAATAAGATGCAAAATGATATAAGGGGGGAGAATGGGTTAAATAAAAAGATTTTCATTATTGCCGGAGAAGCTTCCGGTGACTTACATGGGTCGCTTCTGGCAAAGGCCATCAAGAATCTGGATTCCAGCATTAAACTTTTCGGTATGGGCGGAGAGAAAATGCGCCAGGCGGGCGTAGAAATTCTTTTTGATTCTCCTGCCCTAGCTGTAACCGGCTTTATCGAAGTATTAAAACATTTTAGTAAATTCAAAGAGGCCTTTAACCTGCTTTTAAAAAAAGTGAGAGATATACGACCGGATTGCGTGGTCCTGATAGATTATCCCGGCTTTAATCTTCGTCTTGCCAAAAAAATTAAAAATTTAAATATAAAACTAATTTATTATATCTCTCCGCAACTCTGGGCCTGGGGTAAATCAAGAGTTAAAATTATAAGACGCTTCGCAGATAAGATGTTAGTGGTCTTTAAATTTGAAGAAGACTTTTATAGGCAATTTAATATAAAGGCTGATTTTGTGGGACATCCTCTTATGGATATACTCACTGATTATAAAAATTATAAACCAGCAATTGTAAAATCGTCTGCTTACGAAGAAGGGAAAAAAATTGCTCTACTGCCCGGTTCGCGCGAAAACGAAGTTGAGCGCATTTTGCCCATTATGCTCTCGGCCTGCCGCATAATACAAACTAAGACTAAGGGTGCTAAATTTCTCCTGGCCAGAAATTTTACGGTTAAAAAAGAGACTTATTTAAAAATAACTAAAAAATATAACCTCAATCATTTAGTATGGTATGAAGATAAAACTTACGATTGTCTTAGGGATTGTGATTTTGCTCTTGTTTGTTCGGGCACAGCTACTTTAGAAACAGCTATTTTTCTAAAACCTATGGCTATCATTTATAAAATGTCTCTTTTGAGCTATCTCATAATAAGAGCCTTGATAAAAGTTCCTTATATAGGTCTGGTAAATCTTATAAACCGCGAAAAAATAGTGGCTGAATTTGTTCAATTTAACACCCGCCCAAGAAAAATAGCAGATTACGTTCTTAAGGTACTGAGAAATGCCGACTATAGGCAAGAAATTGAGGCCAAACTTATCAAGGTTAGAAAAAAATTAGGCCCTCCGGGTGCTAGCGAGAGAGCTGCGGTGATAATTTTGGAAAGTTTATAACTGATTAGAGTAATTTACTTCTTGAGTTGCTAACTTCTTATAATTTATATTTAATCTCGGCAATTAAAAGGTAAGCGAAAAGCTTTTTCCCCCAAGAAGCTAATTTATAGAATGGGCAGGTATTTCTTTAATTCATAGTCTGTTACTTGAGCCCGATAACTATCCCACTCAATCTTCTTGTCTTTAATTAAACTATTAAATAAATGCTCTCCCATACATTCTCTAAGTAGCGAGCTTTTTTCTGCCAGCCCGATAGCTGCAAAAAGATTTGGCGGCAAGCTGTCTATTTTTCTTCTCTTCCTTTCTTCTGCTGTCATGCTATAGACATTTTCCTCTACGGGTTCTGGCAGTTTATATTTTTTGCGAATTCCTTCCAGACCGGCCGCCAGCATAGCCGAAAAGGCCAGATAGGGATTACAGGCTGGATCCGGATTCCTCAATTCTATCCTTGTAGCATTTTCTTTCCCCTTCTTATACTCAGGAATTCTAACTAAATCAGAGCGGTTACGACGTGCCCAGGAAATATAAACCGGTGCTTCAAAACCAGGTACTAACCGTTTATAGGAATTTATCCATTGGTTTGTTACCAACGTTATTTCGGATATATGTTTTAAGAGACCTGCGATATAATATTTGGCAATTTTTGAAAGATGATGTTTATCCTTTTTATCAAAAAAGGCGTTTCGCCCGTTCTTTGCGCCAGTGGTGCGGAAAAATGACTGGTGAGTGTGCATGCCTGAACCATTAATGTTAGACATGGGTTTGGGCATAAAGGTAGCATAAACACCATTTTTAAGCGCAACTTCCTTCACTACTAACCGATAAGTCATAACGTTATCAGCCATACTTAAGGCATCAGTAAAACGCAAATCTATCTCGTGTTGAGAGGGAGCAACTTCATGATGGCTATATTCGACATCTATGCCCATTTTTTCCAGAGCCAAAACTGTCTCTTTGCGCAAATCACTGGCAACATCTATGGGTGTTAAATCAAAATAACCGCCTTTATCCAAAACTTTAGTATCATTGCTATTTTGGAAATAAAAATATTCCAACTCAGGGCCTACATAAAAAGCAAAGCCCATAGTTTTTAGCACCCCAAGATTGCGTTTGAGTATATATCTCGGATCTCCTTCAAAGGGTCTTCCGTCCGGAGTAAAGATGTCACAGAACATCCTGGCAACGCGCACGCCATCGTGAGTTCCCCATGGCAAAACAACAAAAGTATTCGTGTCCGGCCTGGCTATCATATCAGATTCGTCAATGCGGGCAAAGCCTTCGATAGAAGAACCATCAAAACCCATACCGTCCTCAAGGGCACGCTCAAGCTCGTTAATGGTTATGGCAAAACTTTTTAAGAAACCCAAAATATCTGTAAACCATAATCTGATAAATTTTACCTTTTCTTTTCTGGCTAGTTTTAAAATTTCTTTTTTAGTTCTCTTGATCATTTTTCACTCCTCCTAAAAATACCGCTTATGCTTTTTGTTTTTATCTTTTTATTCTATACTTGCAATTTTTCTATCAGTTATAATTATACTATAGTCCCAAAAGCGTGCCAAACCCATAAAGGCTGATACTTTTCTTATGTCACAAAAAGACTTTTGCTAGAAAAATTTGGCTCGCTGGTAAGATTAACTCCTAATCTCCGCAGTCCTGCTTCATCACCGGGGGTGGGAATATGTGTCATATGCACTTCACAACCCTGTAGTTCTTTTAGTTTCTCCATAGCTATTTGAGCGGTGGGATTTGTGGCGACACTTATACTAAGGGCAATCAAGGCCTCTTCTAAATCCAAACTGGCTGTCTTGTTACTTGAAATGCTCTTTTTAAGGTTTCCTATTGAATTTATAATATTGGGTGATAATAAGTGTATTTTATCCGGAATCCCGGCTAATTTCTTTATAGCATTTAAAATAAGGCTTGAAGCCGCATGCATAAGAGGAGAATTCTTCCCCGTAATTATCTTCTTATTCTTCAATTCTATGGCCGCTCCACAAAAAATGCCGTCACTGCCCTTGTTTTTCTTTTTGACCTCAGAAGCCGCCTTCCTCGCCGGTTGGACTACTCTCCTATCAACTGGCTTAATTTTAAGTTCTTCCATAAGAAGTTCCACTCTTTCCACCGTATCTCTGTCAACAAACCCAAGCACATATTCACAAGCATAGCGGAAATATCGCCGTATAACTTCCTGCTTTGCTGCTTCACTTACCGCTTCATCACAATTTATAGCAAAACCGGCCCGATTCACGCCCATATCTGTAGGCGATTTATATGTCGATTTTGCCCCGGTTATTTTCTCTAATATTCTCTTAACAACGGGAAATATTTCCACATCCCGGTTATAGTTTGTGCTCGATTTACCATAGGCTTCTAAATAAAAAGGGTCAATGAGATTAAAATCTTTTATATCAGCCGTAGCAGCCTCATAAGCTACATTTGTCGGATGTTTGAGCGGCAAATTCCAAATAGGAAAAGTTTCAAATTTGGCATAGCCACTTCTCTTGCCTTTTTTGTAATCATGATATAATTGAGAAAGACAGGTAGCTAATTTGCCGCTACCCGGCCCAGGGCCAGTAACTATAACTAACGGCCTCTTAGTTTCGATATATTCATTTGCACCATAACCTTCGTCGCTTACAATTAAATCGACATCCGTGGGATATCCTTTTGTAAATTGATGAGTATAAACTTTTATTTTTCGGCGTTCCAGTTTATTTTTAAATATCCTGGCTGCGGGTTGATTATTAAACCTGGTTATTACTACCGCCGACACATTAATATCCCAATTTCTTAAATCATCTATTAATTTAAGGGCATCGACATCGTAGGTAATTCCAAAATCCGCCCTTAACTTCCTTCTTTCGATATCACCGGCATAGATACAGAGTATAATATCAGCTTTATCCTTTAGCTTTTGTAGAAGTTTCATCTTAACGTTGGGATCAAAACCAGGCAAAACCCTTGCGGCATGATAATCAAAGATAATTTTGCCGCCAAACTCAAGATATAGTTTATTATTAAACTTTTTAACCCTTTCCAAAATGGCATCTGTTTGTTCTTTTAAATATCGCCTGTTATCAAAACCTTTTTTTCTCATTATTACCTATTCTCGTTCTAAAATAAAGAAAAAGCGCCTTGGCTCATTAAAGGAAAAAGCCACGGCGCTCTCTTTGCATAACACTTTTCTCTGCATGCCTATAAAGAATATCAAAAACAGTTATCTTTGTCAAGGATGTTTTCTGTCATCTGTCTTCTGGGGCTTGCATGCCTTAAGGCAAATACCGCAGATATATTGACTAACATAACCTTTTTTTCTAAACTCCTTTAATTTCTCAAAACACTTAATGTGATCGAATTTCTCCTGCTCCATTTTTATAGCGGCCGCTGGACAAACATCGATGCAGGCCTTACAATGACCACAATCTCTCTTTAGGGGTTCGGCCAGCTCAAGAGGCATATTTGTTAAAACTGAAGCAAATCTTACCCTGCAACCAAATTCCTCAGTCACTAAAAGATTATTTCTTCCAATCCATCCTAAACCTGCCTGGACGGCTATATGTTTGTGGGAAACACAGGCTTTTTGCCTGTGCCAATCCGCTATTAAAGAAGCCGCTACGGGATAAGCATAAAAACCCTCACGCTGAATAAAATTTGTCAACTTTAAACAAATATCATCGAGTGAGTTGTTAATACGTCTGTAATGATGATAATAAGCTAAAGTGGGGTGGTCCTCTATTTCATCAATAATGGCATCAGACAACCTTACTCCGATACACACAGCTCGATTAAGCTTATTAAGAACATTTTTCTTTATCTTAAAATCTTTTTTTATCTGCTGTATATCAGCTACGCCAAAAATTGTAGCGTCTGCATTGGTAAGTAATTTTTTTATCTCGTTTTCAAATTTTTCCATAGTAAACTTCTCTAACTTCGGGACTTTTTATTAAGATAAGCCATTAGAATGGCGATGGCTGCCGGTGTTACGCCCGAAATTCTATAAGCCGCTCCCAGTGTCTTTGGTTTATAAATTTTTAACTTCTCTTTTATTTCTTTAGAAAGTCCGCTAAGTAAAGCATAATTTAAATTGGATGATATTTTTATAGCTTCAATCCTTTTCAGCTTTTCTATCTCCCCCTGCTGCCTTTTAATATATCCGTTGTATTTAAAGGTTATCTCTACTTGCTCTTTAACCTGTTTATTAATATCCTGTGGGAAAAAACTGAGTTTTTGTAAATTTCCAAAATTAATACCCGGTCTTTTAATCAATTGCCTGAGCGTAGTTGCTTCATTTAGGGGCGCGCTTTTATTCTTTTTGAGGATTCTATTTAGAGAAGCAGATGGTTTAACTTTAAAAGTAGCGGCTTTATTTACAAAAACATTGATTTCTTTTTTAACCTCCTCAATTCGCTGGAAGGTTTCTTTGTCCATTAAACCTATCTGGTGCGCTAACTTATTCAGTCGCAAATTAGCATTATCTTCTCTTAAGATAAGGCGATATTCCGAGCGTGAAGTAAACATTCGGTATGGTTCAGCAGTGCCTTTGGTAACTAAATCATCTATTAAAACGCCGATAAAAGCCTGCCATCTTTTTAAAATAAACGGCTTTTTTCCTAATATCTTAAGAGCGGCGTTAATGCCGGCTATAAGTCCCAAGCTCCCAGCTTCTTCATAACCGGTTGTGCCATTTATCTGGCCCGCTAAAAATAAATTTTTAACTCTCCTTGCCTCAAGACTATGATAAAGACATCTGGGGTCAACATAATCATGCTCAATAGCATAACCCGGGCGAGTAATTTTGACTTTCTCAAGCCCCACTATGGAATGCAACACTTTTAACTGTATATCAACGGGTAAGCTGTTTGAAAGGCCGTTGGGATAATATTCGCAAGTATCTCTTCCTTCTGGTTCGAGAAAAATCTGATGTCTTTTTTTGTCAGCAAACTTAACAATTTTATCTTCTATAGAAGGACAGTATCGCACGCCGGTGGACTTAATCACCCCTCCATAGAGGGCTGAATATTTCAGAGATTTTTTTATAATACTATGAGTCTTGGAATTGGTGTAGGTTATATGGCAAGACACCTGCTTCTGGGTAATTTTTTTGGTTTTAGAAGAAAAAGGAATTGGATTTTTATCCGGTTCCTGCACCGTTAACACCGAAAAATCAACGGTTCTTTTATCAAGGCGGGGACAGGTTCCCGTTTTAAAACGGCCGCCCCTAAGGCCTAACTTCTTTAAGTTTTCTGCCAGGGGAATCGAAGCTTGTTCTTGAAGTCGGCCGCCTGAAAATTTCCTCTTTCCGATATGCATCAGGCCATTTAAAAAAGTCCCGGGGCTAACCACAATTGCTTTTGCATAAATCTCCTGGCCCAAAGCGGTTTTTACTCCAAAGGCCCTGCCTTTTTTTACCAAAATTTCAATAGCTTCATCCTGTCTAATATAGAGATTTTTGCAATTCTCCAACAAGTCCCTCATCGTCTTGGTATAGAGCCATTTATCTATCTGGGCCCTTGAGGACCTAACAGCGGGGCCTTTTGATGTATTGAGCTGCTTAAACCAGATACCGGCCTTATCGGTAACATAAGCCATTATACCTGCCAGGGCATCGATTTCTCTGACAAGATGCCCCTTGGCCAGGCCACCGATAGCCGGATTACAGCTTGCCTGAGCAATGGTTTCTAAGTTAAGAGTTAAAAGTAAGACCTTCAGTCCCATTCTGGCGCAAATATGAGCGGCTTCACATCCCGCATGCCCGGCACCTACAACTAATATATCATAGTCATAACATTGTCTATTCATTTTAATCCTAAAGGATAGACCTTCCCAATTCCTTTGAAGGAAGGGTCTAATTAAAGAAATTTAACTTTTGGTGGGTACTAAAGTTAAGAAAAAATAAACAAAATTTTTCTGATTATTTATAAACTGTTTCTTGATTTTTTATTAGCACCTATTTTCTATTTTCCCCCAAGGCAACTACGGCGATTTTTTTTTCTGCCGCCAGCTTCAGGGTATTTTCTTTGTCAACTATGAGGGTGCG
>CAYUDR010000058.1:0-8060 GCA_964443705.1 uncultured Planctomycetia bacterium
ATGTGCGAGGCTTAACCTCGCACACTCAATCACACACTTCGTCACTGTGCGAGGCTTAACCTCGCACACTCAAACTAAGGTCATCTATTTCTTTTATATCATCAACCATCCATTCGTTCACAAATTTCTTATAATCCATGGAGTCCTTAAAATAACCTTGTAAAAAATCTTTCTTTAATATGAACGGAGTGTTTGGCATATCTGTATAATCAAGATAGCTTGACCATTTATATCTCTGCAAAAATTCATTTGCTTTTTTCCAGCTTTTTACTCCTTTTTCTTCCCACTTTGAAAAAATCAATTTAATGGGATTTAAATGTATATACCGGCTTAAATGAAGAAAATACTTATCATCTTCTATCAGAATACCTCTAAAGCTGTTCTGGAATAGCCTGCCGCTTCTTTTGTGTTTTTGGTTAAAATAAAGCGTGTAACCAGTGCCTAACTTGTGCATAAATTTGCTAATGCCGTTTGGTTTTAACTGCTTTAAAACTAGATGAAAATGATTTGGCATAAGGCAGTAACACAATATCTCCACTAATATTTCACGAGATTTTCCTTTTTTCCGGATATAGCTCAATTCATTGCAAGATAAGCGGCGTTTCTGATTAGTTACCTTCCCGTCGTCATTGAATTCATATAAATTATAAACAAATCTATGATAATCTTTCTTATCAAGAAAAATTTTTCTCTTATCAACGCCCCGATTATAAATGTGATAAAAATTATCGCCGAAAAATTTTATTCTTATCATAATTTCCTTTCACGCAAATTCGTATCAACTGTGCGAGGCTTAACCCTCGCACAGTTTGGCCCCGCGCAACCTTTTCAACTCTTATTTCCTATTTTTTCTCCTAATCAAAAACGGCAATAAGCCGCCACCCAACAAAACCAGAGTTGCCGGCTCCGGAATATAATTGCCCGGCGTTGGAGCGCTCTGCTCGCGCCATGACGAACTTAAATCACCACTACCTAAATATTCCAAAGAATGCCCCGCTTCCACGGCGTTTATATAATCACCTGCAGTCCAAATTCCGGCTGAGGCGGCCGCGCTCTCCCATGTTTGCCCGCCACTACCATACTCTAAATAATCAACTATAGTAGAAGATTTATGTTCGCTGCTATCAAAAAGGGCTACCCAGCCTGAGGTATCGCCCATATTTAAAAACCCAGTTGAGCCGGTATATAAATCGGTGGAGGTATCTGTGCCTTCGGCATTCCAGTGAACAACAATACATTTCCTGGCGCCTAACATGCTGGAAAAAATATAATAATCTCCGCTGGAAGCATTGAGCTCATAGCCGTTCAAATTAAAAGCCGTTGCCGAATCATTATATAATTCAACCCATTCCTTACCCGTATCAACACCTTCCGCATCATATAAAACCTCAGATATCAAAATATTCGCTTGCGCTTTAGAACAAAACAAAATGCCAGCAGCTACCAACAAAATTTTTATTTTTAACTTCACCGCCATCTCCTTTCTTTTTTTATGCTGCATTTTACTTTCTTTTTTGCTAAATCCTTTTTTCTCTCACCCCCCTTCTCCCTTATATTTTTACCAATTCTTTAATAAGACTGATAGTCTACTGGTATATAAATAAACTATTCCTTTTTAAACTATAATACAAACTATGTCAAGGAAATTTTTTCAATTTATGCGATAAACATTGATTTCAACCGGAAATTTTGATATAGTAAAATTAAAAATAAATCCGACCGTCTAAAAAAGGAGTAAAAAGTGAAGAGAAAAACTTTCTATTATCTACTGTTCTGGGTTTTGTTAGTAATGCTATCTTTCTCCCTAATTAGCTGTTCAAGCCCGGAAACCAAAAAAAACAAATTCCACAAGGAAGGCCTGCAATATCTTCAGAATAATAAAATCTCTGAGGCAATTATCAGCTTCAAAAACGCAATTCAAATAGACCCTAAATTTACCCGGGCCCATTACAATCTCGGCCTCTGCTTTTTAAAACAAAATCAATTTGGAGCCGCTAAAACGGAATTTGAAAAAGTTCTCTCCCTGGAACCCGAATTCTTAAAAGCCAAACTGCAATTGGTCCCCATCCTGCTCCTTGAAAAGAAAACAGATGAGGCCATGGATATATGCCGGGAGATAATCCAAAAAGAACCTGATAATGCCCTGGCCTATAATTTTCTTGCCTCATGCTGCCTGGCCAAAGGCGAGCTTGAAAAAGCCAAGGAATCAGTCTCTCAATCTATACAGCTTAACCCTAATCTTATCGAGGCCCATTTAAATCTGGCTGAGATTTTTAAAACCCAGGGCTCCATAGATGCAGCCAAAATAGAATATAGGCGGGTGCTTGAATTAAATCCTAAAAATTTAAGCGCCTATACTTTCCTCGGTGAGCTTTTAACCAGGGAGGGAAATTTTAAAGAGGCCATCTCTCAATTTAATGAAGCCATAAAAATAAATCCTCTCTATCCACCAGCCAGGATAGGATTAGGCAATGCTTACAATATGATGGGTGAATATGACCAGGCTATAGAACAGGCAAATTACCTGCTTAAAAATAAAGTTAACACGATAAGCATCCATTATTTGCTCGGTATTTCCTATCTTAATAAGAAAAATTTTACCAAAGCCCAGGAAGAATTTCACCAGGTGGTAGATAAAGTACCCGCCTTGGCAGACGGCCATTTTAACCTTGGCATCAGTCTAAGAGCCTTAAATCAAAGACAGCAGGCTATAAACGAATTTAAACAGACTCTCGACATAAACCCCGAACATCCCGGCGCCCTCTACAACCTGGCCTCAATGTATTTTGAGGATGAGCAGATTGATGCAGCTAAGGCCTCGTTAAATAAATTAATTAAACTTTATCCGGATAATTTCATAGCTTATCAACTCTTAGGCACTATTTATTTAAGGCAGGAACAGCTTTCCAAAGCCAAAGATTGTTTCGAGAAAGCCCTGGCGCTCAACCCTAAATATTATCCAACCCTAACTACCCTGGCTTCTATTAATCTCACTCAGGATAATATAGATAAGGCACTTGATTTATGCTCCAAAGCCATTTTGATTTCTCCCAAGGAACCGCTGGCCTACAACCTAAAAGCTCTATGCCTCGCAAACAAAGAAGAGCTCGAAGCGGCAGAAAAAGAATTTAAAAAAGCCATTAGCGTAAATCCTGAATTTACTCCGGCCTATCTTGCCCTGGGCAGATTTTATTCGCTTCAAGGCGAATATTTAAAAGCCCAGAAAGAATTTCTTAAAATTTTGAAGTACGACCCACAAAATATAGCCGCCAAAGTCAATCTGGCCATGGTCTATGATGTAAGCGGCGAAACCGAAAAATCTATAACCCAATTACATGATGTCTTAAAGGACAATCCAGACCTCTCAGGCGTGCAGTTTGGCCTGGGGCAACTTTATAGTAAGCTGGGCCAATTTAAAGAAGCAGAAAAGTTAGCCAAAAATATTATCTCAAAAGACCCCAATAGCTCGCTGGGCCATTACATCCTGGGCAACGCCTACACCAGAGAAGGAAAAACAGACTTGGCTATTGAGGAATTTAGAAAAGTAATAGAGTTAAATCCGAATTCTGCCGGCGGCCATTATAATCTGGCTACAGCTTATCTTGCCAAAGGAAATTTAGATGAAGCATTAGAAGAATTCGAAGCCGCACTCAGAATTTATCCCAACTTCCCGGCAGCCCTTCTAAATACAGCCGCAATCTTAAACGCTAAAGGAAAACCCGAGGAAGCCCTCGAGAGATGCCAGAAACTTCTTTCTCAAGATCCGGAAAATTTAGCGGCCCTTGTAACTTACGGCGAAATCCTTGCCGGCCAGAAAAAATTCACCCAGGCCCTGGATACTTTTAAAAAAGCAGCCGAACTTAGCTCTGAAAATGCCTACATTCAGGATAAACTCGGCAGTGTGCTGGCTGCCACCGGCAAGCTAGAAGAAGCGGAAAAAGCTTTTAGGAAAGCCATAGACATTGATTCTAAATTCGCCTCTACCTACGCCAAACTGGGGCGCCTCTATGCCATCCAGGGTAAAAATGACGAAGCCATCCGCCAGTTCTTAAGATTAACTTCTTTAAATCCAAAAGACATAAATGCGCATCTTAGTTTAGCGCTTCTCTATGAGAGGACAGGAAAGAAAAAAGATGCAAAGAGAGAATTTGAGGAAATTTTAAAAATAAATCCTGAGCGGCTCAAGGGAGAACTCACCCTAAGCACCATCTATGAAAGAATTGGAAAGTTCGAGGAGGCCACGGAGCTGGCCCAAAATATCCTAAAGACAGAACCCACCAATCTCATAGCCCATCAAATCCTCGGCAATTATTATCTGCGAAACAAAACCAATGATAAAGCCATTGAAGAATTTAAAGCTATAATAGATACTAATCCTGATTATGCTCCTGCCTACTATAGTCTGGGCGTATGTTATTTAAATAAAAAACAAACGCAGGACGCTATTTGCAATTTCGAAAAAAGTATAGAACTGCAGCCAAAATTCTTAGCCGCCTATCAGGCCATGGCTTCTATTTACTTAAACCAGAGAGAGTTCGAGAAAGCCATAAGTATTTTAAAAAAAGCTGTTTCTTTTATGCCTCAATATCCTCAGCTTCACATGAGTCTGGCTGTTTGCTATGATGGCCTTAAAGATTATGAAGAGTCCATAAAAGAATACAAAACCACCATAGATTTAGCCCCTCGCTATCCATTTGCCTACAACAACCTTGCCTGGCGCTATGCCGAGATAAACAAATTAGACCAGGCCCTTTCCCTGGCGCAAAAGGCCAAAGAACTGGCTCCGGAACAGGGGCCAATCTATGATACACTGGGCTGGATTTATTATAAATTGGGTGAGTTTAAAAAAGCCATTGAAACTTTAGAAGAGGCAGTTAAGCTTTCACCTGATAATCCTGAAATTAACTACCATTTAGGCCTGGCTTATTTCAAAAATAAACAATCCAAAAAAGCCCTTACCTATCTCAAAAAAGCGCTTTCTATTGACCCAAACTTTACCTATGCCAGAGAAGCCGCCGCTATCATCTCGAAACTAAAACAATAACAAAACTGCGCAAAACAAAAAAACTGTGCGATGGCAAAACTGTGCGAGGCTTTTGTGCGAGGCTTAGCCTCGCACAGTTCTGTCCTTCTTCTTCCTAAATTCTGTATTCTGAATCCTGTCTGCCGTCTTTTCCTTTTTTATCTTTCCTCAATTGCATTATCTGTTTCGCAAAGCAGTAATTAAAGCAAAAGAAGCCACCAAAAGATTAGCCGCAATGACAGGCCTTGCGCCAATACAAAAACCATAGCCAATCCACAATATCGCCGAACTAAACTGTATCAACCTCAAACGAATAGGATTTTTAGATAGATACGATATAGCAAAAAGACCTGTAGCAAGCCATCCTAAAATTTCTACCATCTCAACTCCATCCTTTCTTTATTTAAAAAAAGCTCGGGTTTAACCCCAAGCTCTTATTTTAACTTCATTAATCGTCATTTCTGCCCGCCACAGGCGGGCATAGCCTCACTCGTGCGGTTGAGGACTGTCCTCAACCAAGTATTCTTTTTCCTAAATTCTTCTTCTTTTGCTTCCTATTTCTTTTCCTGTCTACTGCCTACTATCTTCTTCCCACCAACTACTACTTCCTACGTCCACCCCTCTTGCCGGCCCTTATATCCACCCATTCCACCTTTGCTCTATCCCATTCCTGAACTGATTGACCGATAGCGGTAAAATAAGAGGTAACCTCTTTTTCAGAAAATCCAACAATATCCTCTAAAATGGGAATAAGAATAGCCAGGGCATTATCTGAAATAATAGTCCTTTTAGCAATATGTCCTACTAAAGGCGATGGAGAAACAGCAATTGGGTAGCCATTATATGCTCTAACATGATGCATTACATACATATCTGAAGCCCCATCTCCCACATAGACTACCTGGCTGCGGGAAACCTTTTCTCTATTCTTTAAAAAATTCAAAATATCTACTTTTGCCGAACCTGCGCCTGTTCTTTCTATCTCAGTGGCTATGCCTTGTTTATTATAAACAAACGTGCTTCCAAAAATGCAACTTTCAGGCAAAATTCCCTCCATAGCTTTAACTATTAACTCCTTAGGAGCTGCTGAAGCTATATAAGGATGAAAAACTATACCCTCAATTCCTTTTTTTAACAATTTTAATAACTCGCGGACATTTCTTTTTAATTTTACCTCCGCCCCCGCCTCTATCAGGATTTTCTTGGTAACCTTTCCTTTAAAATCTGCATCACGAGTGATAAGATAAGCCAACTCTGCGCCCAACTTGACCATATTTTTTTTCCGCAACAACTCTATTTTTTTATTAAATTCTTTAACCTGTACGCCCAACTTTCTGCTAACAATATATCCGCTATCTTCGGCACTCAAGGTTTTATCAAAATCAGTTATAAAAAGATAAAACTCTGTCATCTCTACTCCTTTTTCCCCTAAATATATCACATCAATAATTAATTGTAAAGTCTTTTTAAATTAATTGAGGGAGGCTAAACCTCCCTCAAATAACAAACTGTGCGATGGTTTTGCCTCGCACACTAAAAACTGAAATTTTTTGCGAAAAAAAAGAGCCGATTATATTAATAATCAGCTCTTTATAATAAAATTCATCGACTAAAAACAACAAACTACGTGAAGTAAAACTTATGTGAGGTTAAGCCTCGCACAGTTCTATTTTTTTGCAATCCTACCAACGGTTTATTAATTGCTGCTACATTTCCTTTTCGCTCTTGCAAAAATCAAACCCGCCACTCCTATTCCTAATAATAATATAGTTTGGGGTTCGGGAACCGGTCTCACGTCGGCAATGGTATCGCCTTCAAGATGACTCCAATTACCATAGGTATTAAAGGTGCGGGCAACTTTATTGGAAGTATGATAGAGTGTCCCGTAGCTATAATAAGGCCATTTACCAACATTCATATTAGGAATAATACCCTGTGAATTATCAAAGATGCCCTCATAATTAGTAACAGTCAGTGTATTTGTACCGCTGACAAAGTAATTATTAACCGTATCCCAGCTGTAAGTTTGGCCAGCATAAGTAACATAATTAAGCACAAAACGGGTATCAAAGAAGTCTTCATTGGTTATGCCTGTATTCCATTCTGTGAGAGTGTGTTGAGTGGGGCTCTGGACACTCCATGTCCATTCGAATGCAGAATGCTGATGGTGATAATCATTATACAGGTTCATCCACCCATAGGCTTCCAAACCTACAAAAAAAACGAGCAGCCCAGAAAACGCTGCTACTATAAATCTTATTTTGGTGACTTTCATGCGCTCTTTCACCCCCTCTGCTTATTAAAGAAACGCTTTTAAGTCTACCAATAATTATACCACCTAAAAAGCAATTGTCAATGTACTTTCTTGGCTTTCAATAGTAAATTATTGTTATAAATAAACTGTGCGAGGCTAAGCCTCGCACACTCACGCAAACTCATATATCAATTGTGCGATGGTTTTGCCTCGCACAGTCACCATTTACCTTCCTTCTTCTTGCTTGCGCCACCACTCAACTGTTCTTTTTAACCCTTCTTCGAAGGAGACCTTGGGTCTCCAACCAAGCACATCTCCGGCCTTGGCGGCATCTAAATAAATACGCTGAATTTCACCTTCTCTGGGTGGGGCATAAATCGGTTTTTCTTTAAAATTAAGTATTTTAGACAGCATTTCAAAAATCTGATTTACTGAAACACCAACGCCCGTGCCTATATTTAAAATTTCGTTAGTTCCTTTCTCAATGGCTAATAAATTTGCCTCAACTATATCGTCAATATAGGTATAATCACGAAGTTGCTCTCCGTCGCCAAAAATAGTGGGTATTTTACCCTTGAGCATCAAGCCGATAAAAATAGAATTAACACCTGCTTCGTTTATTTCTGGGTTCTGCCTGGGGCCAAACACATTCGGATATCTTAAAACGGTGTAATTAAGCCCATAGAGCGCTTTATAAAGATAAAGATAATGCTCAACTGTGTGTTTTGAAATACCATATTGAGAGAGAGGATTAACAGAATGTTTTTCATCAGCCGGCAGATA
>CAYUDR010000059.1:0-984 GCA_964443705.1 uncultured Planctomycetia bacterium
TACCTTCTTTGATTAATTATCCCATTGTGATAAACAAAACACGCCTTAAGATAGTAGGGATTTTAGTTTTTATAGTTTTGACTGGCCTTGGGGCATTTGTTAGAATACCTCTTTTCTTTACTCCCGTTCCGATTACTTTGCAGACTTTTTTTGTGCTTCTTTCGGGCGCTTGCCTTGGTAGGAAATTCGGGTTTTTCTCTCAGGCGGGATATGTGGCCCTTGGAGCAGCCGGGGTGCCAATTTTTGCCGGAGCCAGCGCCGGGATTGGTTGTCTCCTGGGGCCAACCGGCGGATATCTTTTTGGATTTGCTATTGCTTCTTTTTTGATAGGCACGTTTTTGGATAAAGACAGAAATTTTATTCAAATTGCCGGTGTTTTTTTAATAGGTAGTATGCTTATAGATATTTTCGGCAGTTTGTTTTTGATGGGCGTTTTAAGAGTTAGCATAGATAAAGCTTTTCTTATGGGATTTTTACCGTTTATCGGTGGCGACGTAGCAAAATCTATCCTGGCGGCCGTTATTTATAATAGGTTAAAATACAAGTTTTAAAATTGATAATTTTAAGGGCACATCATCTTTTATGTCTTCTTGGTTTTAGGGGGTTTGGTTATTCTGCAAAGTTTATAGAGAATTTAGAAGAGGTTTATAAAAAAGTAAGGCAGGCCTCGCCGTTAATCAAAATTATCGCAGGAGAAGACGACATTTGTAAGGCCTGCCCTCTTATTGAGGAAAATTGTCGCAGTCGGCCGAATCCTATAAAATTGGACATGGCTGTTCTTTTGAAATTAAAAATAAAGGCTCCTTTAGTAATTAAAAGCCGGGTGGTTTACAAAAAAATTGCCCAGAACTTTAAGGGCGAAGACCTCGATAGTATATGCAAGGGTTGTCGGTGGCTGGAGAGGGGTTGGTGCAAAGAGGGGTTGGAGGAGTTGAAATCTGAAGTGGCGGTGTAGCTCAGTTGGTTAGAGCAGTCGGCTCATAC
>CAYUDR010000059.1:994-7790 GCA_964443705.1 uncultured Planctomycetia bacterium
ATAGATTTAATTATTGTTTTACAGGTTTGAAAAATAAGAATTTTCCTTGATTTCAATCAAATCTTAACAATTTGGCGGTGTAGCTCAGTTGGTTAGAGCAGTCGGCTCATACCCGGCGCGTCGGCCGTTCGAATCGGCCCACCGCCACCAATTTTTCAGATTTTAGAAGTCGAATTATGCAGTTAGAGCAGAAATTTAAAGATACAATTAAAAGATTCGATCTTTTAAGAAAAAATGACAGAGTGATTGTTGCTGTTTCCGGCGGCCCCGACTCGGTGTGCTTGTTAGTTTTATTAAATACTCTTAAGCAAAAACTCAATCTCTATTTACACGTTGCTACCTTCAATCATTTAATTAGAGGCAAAGAGGCAGGGCGGGATATCGAGTTTGTTAAAAAGATAAGTCATAGATTAGGCCTGGCGGTGACGGAGGGAAAACGCAACGTTCCTGAATTTGCGAAAACAAACAAATTATCTCTGGAGGAAGCCGGGAGGTTCGCCAGATTCAATTTTTTGAAGAAAGTAGCCGCAGACAACAAGGCAGGCAAAATTGCATTCGGACACAATTTAGATGACCAGATTGAAACTTTTTTAATGCGCCTTTTCCGCGGAGCAGGGTTAAGGGGGCTAAGTGGCATAGCTTCAAAAAGAAAAGAAGAGCATTTTGAGTTAATTAGGCCTTTAATAGAAATTTCAAGGCGGGACATAGAGAAATTTTTAAAGAAGAAAAAGCTTGAATTTAGAATTGACAAGACTAATCGAAACCGCAAATTTTTAAGAAATAGAATAAGATTTTCTTTAATACCACTTTTGCAAAAGAAATATAATCCGAAAATTAAGGAAGTCATACTTCGCAACATTCATAATATAAAGGAAGGTTACGAATTTTTAGAGGCGGAGGCGGAGGCGCAGGCAAGGAAAGCTATATATAGAAAAGGCACGCGTGTATATCTGCGCTTGGAAAAATTAAAAGGCCTTACCGGGATAATTAAAACTCATATTTTAAAAAGAGCCATCTTGGAACTAAAGGGCAATTTAAGGCAATTTACTTTAGAGAACTGGCTTGCGCTTGGGAGATTAGCATTTGAATTGCAAAGCGGCAAGCAATTGTCTTTGCCGGACGGTATCGTCGCCAGAAAAATATATCAGAATTTGGTCTTTGAAAAAAAAGTCCCTACAAACAAAGCATTATTAAAAAAAAGAAAAAAGGTAAATTGTCCGGGTTTCACAAATGTGCGCGAGCTGGGTATAGAAATTTTAGCCGAGGTTTTAGGTAACATTTCAAGACCTAAAAAAAAGTCGAGGTGGGTAGAATTTTTTGATGCAGATAAGGTAAAGGGATCTCTTTTTGTTCGCGTGAGAAAGGAAAAAGATATATTTAGGCCCCTGGGGATGCGGGGTAAGAAAACTTTAAAAAAATTTTTTATAGATGAAAAAATCTCAAGCTTAGCGAGAGATAGAATCCCCATTGTCGAAGACAATCAGAAAATTATCTGGATAGTGGGCAATCGTATCTCAGATGAGGTTAAAATAACACAAAAGACAAATCATATTTTGAAATTGGAAGTCAAAAATATATAGAAAATTTGAATTTAAAATTTTTTAGGAGAAAAAAAGATGAAACAAGAAGAGGGAAAAGAGAGACGAGAGTTTATAAGATTGCCGACTGTTTTTCCAGTTCATTTCAGGATTGTAAGCCGGGAGGATAAAACTCCGCTTACCGAAACAAGGCAGGCTTTTACAAGGGATGTTGGTAGGGGGGGCATGTGTCTTGAAATAAACAATTTAAAAGATGAACTTGCCGGAAAACTGCAAAAGGGAGAGGCCAAGCTTTCTTTAGTAATAGAAGTACCATTTTCCACAAAGCCAATAGGTGCCTTTGGCCATGTAAGATGGCTTAAAAAAACAAAGGAATCTTATCCGAATAAATATTTACTGGGTATTAGCTATGAGATTATTTCAGAAAAAGAAAGAAAGAAAATAATCAGTTATGCCCGGGCGTTGATGTGGCGGCCCAGACTGATTGCCGCCACAGTGCTTATACTTATTCTGGCAGTTGGTTTTACCGGATACAGGGTTTTTCAGGAGCAAAAAGCAAAACAGGCCGCACAACAAAAAATAGTTATACTTGAAAAAGATTTAGAAAAACAGTTAAGCAAACTTGATATCATTAATATCAGTAAAGAAAAAACAGAAAAGCAGTTAGCTAAGGTCCGGAACGAACGTTTGGTTATTGAAAGGAGAATTTCAGAGTTTTCAAAGGCAAAGGTTTCGGAAGAACAGTTAAAAGAAATTGAGGCAAAACTTGAAAAATCTCAATCTTCCATTTCTTCTTTAAGGAAAGAAATGGATAAAATTTCAAAGGAAAAAGAAATTCTCGCTACAGATATCAGCAAATTGAAAGGGCAAATTCCTGTCAGGGCCGTAAGTGTTCTTTTATCCGGCAGCCGTTCCTTAGAGGGTATTTTAGTCGATGAAAGCACAGGTTTGTTAAAAGTGAAACTGGTTACAGGGACAGTCACCCTTGATAAGGATACAATTGTGGAAGTTAAACTTTTGCCAAGGGTCCGGGCGCTCAGGGTGGAGCGAGAGATAGAAGAAGCCGAATTAGAAAGAAAAAAGGCCGAAGAAGAACGAAAAAAACTTATCGAGGAACAAAAGGCAAAAGGACTTGTTTTCCACGAGGATAAACAGGTTAAAAAAGGAGAAGAAAAAGAAGTAGTAGTTAAGATTATAAAAGACATAGAGATAGAAAAAGTCGTTGCTGAAAAAGACCAAGGGATAACGGTTAATAAAGAAAACATTATTGTTAACGGAAAACCATTTTTTATTAAAGGCATTGCCTATGGCATAAATTATCCTGGTTATCCGGAAGGGGCAGCAGGTTTTGAGCAGATTCCATTTGAAATTTTTGAGAAAGACTTCAAAATGATGAAGGAAATAGGCATAAATACTATAAGGACTTATGAGCCCTTACCCGATAAACTTCTTGATTTGGCTGAAAAATATGGATTATTCGTAATTGAAACTATAGTTTATCCTACCGGTTATACTGATTATAACCACGCCGGACAATTAATCACTTTAAAAGAAACAGCTATTAATAATGTGCTTAAACACAAAGATAGATCTTGCATACTTATGTGGTCTATCTGGAACGATGCCCCCTTTGAGTGGGGTACCCCGGGCAATATAGTCAAAAGATATGGGAAACAACAGGTAAATGATTTTTTGAAAGAAATCTACAATGCTGTTAAGAACATAGATAAGCGTCATCCCATAACCGCTGCCAATGTTTTAAGAGTAATAGGTTATGATATTGGCTTTGATTTTTTGGATGTAATTGGGGTAAATGCTTATATAGGCGGTCACGGATATACCTGGAAGGGTGAGAGCACCACTAAAGCCAATGTTGATAAATTGGTAGAACTTTCCAAAAAATACAAAAAGCCGGTCTTTATCACTGAAACGGGCTTTAGCACCTTTATAAAAAAGGAAACTCAGGATAAGGCTTTAAAAATCCAGCTCGAAGTTTTAGATAGAAAAACAGCCGGCGTGGTTATTTTTGAATGGGCGGATGAGTGGTGGAAGGCAGGTAATCCGGAAGTGCAGGATAAGCACATCGAAGAACACTGGGGAATTGTGAACGCAGAGAGAAAACCAAAAGCCGGATTTGAAGTCGTAAAGGATTATTTTACCAAAATCCCAACCTTCTTAGATAAATAAAAGAAATTTTAATTTATAGAGTTTAATCCGAAAACTGACTATAGTTGCTTAACTGTAATTTTTTTGCTATAATAAATAAAGGTGATTTATAAATGAAAAAACAAATTAAAGGAAAACCAAATTTAAAACTAAAGGGAATAAAAGGTCAAAATAAGGGCATTTTTCTATGGTTGTTTTTAATTTTTGCCCTTATGCTTATTTTGCATAATTTTTCAGGCCCTAAACCCGAACGACTTTCTTACAATGAATTTTACCAGATGGCTTTAGGTAATAGCGAGACTCATCAAATTAAGAACGCTGTGAAAAAAGAAGACATCATAGAAGGAAAATTATCAAATGACACCAAATACACAGTTAATATACCGGAGAATGATCAGGATCTCTTGAGGCTTTTGAGGGAAAATGTGAGAGATTTTGATATTGAACCTGCCAGGACTTTCTGGGTAAACCTTCTGTTTAGCCTGGGGCCGTTGGTTCTCTTCTTCGTCTTTTTCTGGTTTTTGATTTATCGCGGTGCTTCTCAGGGCGGAGGCAGGCTTATGTCATTTGGTAAAAGCAAGGCAAAACTCTCTGTAGGCAAGGCAAAAGTTACCTTTGATGATGTAGCTGGAGTTGATGAAGCCAAAAACGAGTTGAAAGAAGTTATTGAGTTTTTGAAAGATCCAAAGAGATTTCAAAGCTTGGGAGGCAAGATTCCCAAGGGCATACTTTTAGTTGGGTCTCCCGGCACAGGCAAGACCATGTTGGCCAAAGCTGTTAGCGGAGAGGCTGAAGTGCCATTTTTTAGTATAAGCGGTTCGGATTTTGTAGAGATGTTTGTAGGTGTTGGTGCTTCCCGGGTTCGTGATCTCTTTGAACAGGCCAAGAAAACTGCGCATGTGGGAGGAAAGGGTGCAATTATTTTTATAGATGAAATAGATGCTGTTGGTCGCCAGCGTTTTGCAGGTATCGGCGGGGGGCACGATGAGCGCGAACAAACTTTAAATCAACTGCTTTCTGAAATGGATGGTTTTGACACCCAGGAAGGCGTTATTCTTATAGCAGCTACTAATAGACCGGATGTCCTTGATCCGGCCTTGCTCAGGCCGGGAAGATTTGATAGACACATTGTAGTTGATAGACCGGACATCAAAGGCAGGGAAGCAATTTTAAGAGTTCACACCAGAAACATCAAGCTCGATAAGAAAGTTAGTCTTCATTCCATAGCCCGCCAGACACCCGGTTTTTCCGGCGCTGACATAGCCAACCTTGCCAATGAAGCGGCTTTGCTTGCAGCACGCTACAATAAAGAGAAAGTAGAAATGTCTGAAATGGAAGCAGCTATTGAAAGAGTAATGGCAGGGCCTGAAAGAAAAAGTCGCGTTATCAGTGAGTATGAAAAAAATATTGTTGCCTATCATGAATCAGGCCATGCCTTGCTTTCGCTTTTGGTGGAAGGGGTGGACCCGCTTCATAAAGTTTCCATTATTCCCAGGGGAGCAGCTGCTTTAGGCTACACCATGCAGTTGCCTATTGAAGACCGTTACATTGTTACCAAAAAAGAGCTGCTGGGTAAATTGATTGTGTTTTTGGGGGGGCGCGCAAGCGAGGAATTGATATTTAATGAATTAAGCACCGGTGCCCAAAATGACCTTGAGACGGCAACGCGTATCGCACGACGAATGGTTTGCGAATTTGGCATGAGTAAGAAGTTGGGACATCTTACTTTTGGGCACAGGAAAGAACAGATTTTTCTCGGAAGAGATATAACGGAAGAAAGAAACTACAGCGATTTTACCGCCCAGGAGATAGACAGAGAAGTTAAAAAAATAATAGATGAATGTTATAAAAAAGCAAAAGATTTGCTTTCCAAGGAAGAAGACAAATTGAAAAAATTGGCAGAGAGCTTAAAAGAAAAAGAGGTAATAGGAGAAGAAGAAGTAAGGAAGATAGTAGCAATAGGAGTGGATGAAAGACAGAGTAATAGAGATAAGAAGCTCCGCTGAAGCTAAAAAGCTTTTAGCTGAAATCGGTGCTTATAAAGCAAGCTTTAATATAATGGCCCCTAAGGCCATATTGCGAATTTTATATTTAAAAGACATCCCTTTTGCTATCTGCAATATACTCAAACAAGAAATGCTTTCTGTAGGTGGGGAAGCGGCTGTTTCAAAAGGAGTGGTTTCTGCTAGGGATAAAAAATCCGACTGCCTTATTATTGGTAATCTTCCTCAGATTAAAAATTTAATTCTTAAATTAAAAAAGCAACCCCCCGCCTTTTCCGGGATTTCCTACAGAATAGAAAGACTCCTCGGAAATTATCAAAAAAAATTTTTAGAATTTAAGTGTCGCAATTTCAAGTTGAATTTAAACCAAAAAACCTATATAATGGCAGTGTTGAATGTTACCCCGGATTCTTTCTCAGATGGCGGCCAATTTTTTGATGAAGAGAAAGCCTTTGAGCGCGCTCTTCAATTAGAAAAAGAGGGGGCGGACATAATTGATATAGGTGGCCAGTCTACAAGGCCGGGCGCAAAAGAAATTAATTCTAAAGAAGAGATACATCGGGTTCTTCCGATTATAAAAAGATTGCGCCGCAGGATAAAAATTCCTATATCAATTGATACCTATAAATTTGGGGTAGCTAAAGCGGCCTTAGAAGAAGGCGCCTCTGTTTTAAACGACATTTACGGTTTAAGGCGGGATAGGCGGCTGGCGAAACTGGCTGCTAAATTTAAAGCCGGCGTGGTTCTTATGCATATAAAAGGAACACCGCGTTTTATGCAAAGAAAACCTTATTATAAAGATTTAATGGGCGATATAATTGATTCTCTTTCTCAAAGTATTGATCTCGCTCTCAATGCAGGAATTAGCGAAAAAAATATTGTGGTTGATCCCGGCTTGGGTTTTGGTAAAACAGTTAAACATAATTTATCCGTAATTAAAAATTTATCCCAATTAAGGAGTCTTGGTTTTCCTGTTTTAATAGGTCCTTCAAGGAAATCCTTTATCGGGAAAACTTTACACTTACCCATTGGTGAGAGATTGTACGGCACGATAGCGAGTGTGTGCGCTTGCGTTTTAAGAGGTGCAGA
>CAYUDR010000060.1:0-7657 GCA_964443705.1 uncultured Planctomycetia bacterium
AAAGCGATATTGTAATAGATGTTGGAACTGGCACCTGCATCGTTGCTCATGCGATTTTACCATTTGCAAAAAAGGTCATTGGACTTGACAAATCACAGGATATGCTAGAACACAGTAATTGGCACAAGCATATATCTTTTATCAGAGGAGACATATTAGATTTGCCATTTAAAGACAAAGTATTTGATAAGGTAACTGCCAGACTGGTATTTCATCATATTTTAGAAGGTACCCAGAAAGCAATGGATAGATGTTATCGTGTTTTAAAAAGAGGCGGGAAGATGATACTTTCAGAAGGTATTCCGCCTTCAGAGGAGGTTAAGGAGGATTATATCAAAATATTTAAATTGAAAGAAAAACGATTGACCTTTATGGAAGAAGACTTAATTGTCTTAATGAAAAAGGCGGGGTTTAAAAACATTCAAAGCCGCATTTTGTGGTTAAGGCAAATGAGTGTAAAAAATTGGCTCGTAAATAGCGACTTACCACAATCTACCAAAAATAAAATATTTAGACTTCATTTAAATGCAAGAGATCGTTTTAAAAAGGCTTATCATATGATAGAAAAAGGGGGAGATTGCTGGATAGATATGAAAATGGCCATACTGGTGGGAGAAAAGTGAATATCTTGTATCTTGCTAATTCGGGAGATATATTTGGCGGGGGTCAAATAAGTCTCTTGGGTCTTATGAGGGGATTGAATCGAGATAAGTTCCAACTCCTCGTCGTCTGTCCAGCTGAAGGCAGCCTGGTTGATGAATTAAAGAGATTAGGCATCGAAACTCGGATTATTAGAATGGAGACCCTGCACAAGCTAAATATTTTTTCCTGGGTAAGAACAGTCAATAGATTGACTCAGCTGATAAAAAAAAGAGGGATTAATCTGGTCCACGCTAATGGTTCTCGCGTAGCTATCTACGGAGGCATTGCGGCAAGGTTGACTAAAACTCCATTAATCTGGCATGTAAGGATTGCTAATTGCGATAGACTCTTAGATAGATTTTTGGCTAAACTATCTACCAAAATCATTGTTATCTCAAAAGCGGTGGGTAACAGGTTTAAGTGGTTAAAAAACAAAAGGGATAAAATCACCCTTATCTATAATGGCATTGATTTAGAGAAATTTAATCCCGCAATTAATGGAGTGAAAATAAGAGAGGAATTTCATTTATCTTCGCAGACACCACTGGTGGGGATAGTGGGGCGGTTGGATTGGTATAAAGGACATCAATATTTTTTGCAAGCTGCCAAAAAACTAACCGAAATTCTCCCCGATACACATTTTTTAATTGTAGGAGATGGGGAATATAAAAAAAGACTTGAGAAGTTAACAAAACAATTAAATCTTAATAAAAAAGTTATCTTTACCGGCAGCCGTCAGGATATACCTCAGATTTTGGCCAGTCTGGACATCTTTGTTCTTTCTTCAGTGAGTGAGGGATTTGGGCGTTCTGCCGCTGAGGCTATGGCTTGCGGCAAAGCGGTGATTGCTACTAAAACAGGCGGCATTCCAGAGGTTGTTGAAAATGGAGTAACGGGTAAATTAGTCCCTCCTAAAAATCCAACCGCCTTAGCGAAGGCGATCACTGATCTTTTAAAAGACAAAGAGAAGGCAAGGGAGATGGCGCAAGCAGGACGCAGAAGGGTAGAAGAATTATTTGGCATAAAGGAAAATGCAAGGAGGACAGAAAAATTATATGAAGAAGTTTCTATGGAGAAGATATGATGAGGATTGGCGTTGATGTTCGCGAATTAGAAAGGGATAAGGCAACTGGTATCGGAAAATACCTTTTAAATTTCTTAAAGTTTGCTACTGACCAGAAGCCAGAGTGGGAGTTTGTTCTCTTTGGCAATCAAGATACCCAAATCGACTTAGATGTCCCTAATATCAAGAAAATATTCATTTCTGAGTGTGTTACTTTCTTCTGGGATCAAATGCAATTACCATGTCGCTTAAAAAAGGAAAAGGTAGACCTTTTTTTAGCTCCCTATTTCAAAGTGCCTCTTTTCTTTTGTGGTAAATTAGTGCTTATCATAAACGACCTTATTCTTCTTCTAGCGCCAGAGTATCAGAATTTAAGCAATACTTTGAAAAGAGTATATTTTAAAAGCCTGTTAAAGATGGCAATCAGAAAAGCCGATAGGATTATTACCATTTCTCATCACTCAAAAAAAGATATAATAAAGTTATTTCGCGTTCCAGAAAAGAAGATAAAAGTAATAACATTAGCTATTAGTGAAAAATTCCGGCCTATAGATTTTGGGATTGAGAAAATTATCTCCAAATATAAAATTGATGGAAGATTTATTTTCTACGTCGGTAATTTTAATCCTCATAAGAATGTTAGCATATTAATAGAGGCGTATCAGAAATTGCCAGTCAAAATTAAAGAAGAATATAGCCTGGTAATTGGAGGCAAAAAAGACAAATATTATTATGCTTTATTTAGATTGGTTCAAAGATTAGAGTTGGAAGATAAAGTGATATTCACTGATTTTATTGCCGAGGAGGATTTGCCTTATCTTTATAACGCTGCCGATATTTTTGTTTTTCCCTCTTTATACGAAGGTTTCGGTTTACCTCCTCTTGAAGCCATGGCTTGCGGGACTCCGGTTATTGCCTCAAATACTACCTCTCTGCCTGAAGTGGTAGGAGTGGCGGGAATCTTAGTTAACCCCCATAGAGTAGATGAGATTAAAGCAGCCATTATTAAGGTCTTAACTGATTCTGCGTTGAGGAATGATTTAATAAAAAGAGGGCTGGAGAGGTCCATGCGATTTACAGCAAAGAAAACAGCTGACCAAATATTAGAGGTTTTTGCGGAAGTTCAAGGAGCTAAATAATGTGCGGCATTTGCGGAACGGTTGGTCTTGCGAATCAGGATTTATTAAAAAAGATGTGCAGAATTATGTTTCGCCGCGGCCCGGATGACGAGGGATACTTTATAGATAAAAATATCGGTTTGGGAATAAGGAGATTGAGCATCATCGACCTGGAAACCGGGCATCAGCCCATCCATAACGAAGACAGGAGCGTCTGGATTGTCTATAACGGTGAAATTTACAATTTCAAAGAGTTGAAACATAATTTAGAAAGCAAAGGGCACAGGTTTTATACAGAATCTGATACAGAGGTTATCGTGCATCTTTATGAGGAGTACGGTAAAGACTGTGTTAAGTATTTACGAGGAATGTTTGCTTTTAGTATCTGGGATGAGAAAAATCAAAGATTAATGCTCGCCCGTGATAGAGTTGGTAAGAAACCGCTATATTATACTCAGATAGGAAGGGGGTTACTTTTCGCTTCGGAGATATAATCTCTCTTACAATATAGTGAAGTTAAACGAAAGGTAAACCTTAACTCACTCTCTCATTACCTCACTTTCAATTATGTACCACAACCCGAAACAATGTTCTCGGGTATCTTCAGCATTCCTCCTGCTTCAATCTTACTGTACGAGAATAGTGAGATAAGAGTTGAAGAATATTGGGATTTGTATTATGAAGAGGACTATTCTAGGAGCGAGGAGTACTGGTTGAAGAAGATTGAGGAAAAGTTGAGTGAATCGGTAAAATTACGCCTTGTCAGCGATGTTCCCTTGGGCGCATTTTTAAGCGGAGGGATTGATTCAAGCATTGTTGTAGCCCTGATGAGCAAATTCACGTCCGAACCGGTCAAGACATTTTCCGTGAGTTTTAAAGGGCCAAAGTTCTATGATGAATCCGTGGATTTTCGTCTGGTGGCAAAACTATTTAAGACCGACCATCACGAACTTATTGTAAAAGGAACAGATGTAGCGAAGGCGCTTCCTGAACTGGTCTGGCGATTTGATCAGCCTTTTGGGGATATCGTGGCGTTACCGACATATTTACTTTCAAAATTTGCCAGTCAGTATGTGAAAGTCGTGCTTACCGGAGACGGAGGGGATGAGGTTTTCGCGGGTTATTTACGCTATCTGGTTGATATCTATGCGTCGCTCTATCAGAGAATTCCCCTTGCTATCCGCAATATGCTGGTCGAGCTTTCCGATATCCTACCGAGAGCAACGAGATTGAAGAAAGCATTGAGGGGTTTATCGGAGGCAAACGAGGCAAATCGTTATAGCCACTGGATTGCCCAGATGACGGATAGAGTGAAACAGAGATTATACCTCGGATATAAAGATATGGATTCATCATTCAATCTGTTTCTTCCTCTATTTGAAAGGTCTAAAGAATTTTCTTCTCTCAATCGGCGATTGTATGTTGACATGAAGAACTGGTTGGGGAATGTCCACCTGATGAAACTTGACAGGACCACGATGGCAAATTCCCTGGAGGCAAGGTGCCCACTTCTTGACCAGGAATTAATGGAACTGTGCGCGAAGCTCCCTCACCAGTTAAAGCTTAAAGGATTTAATACTAAATACATATTGAAAAAAATTTCAAGTAGGATGCTGCCTGGACAAATAGTAAATAAGAGGAAACACGGTTTTACGATTCCTATCAATCAATGGTTGCGGGGGGAATTGAGAAATTTTACTTACGATATTTTAACCGATGTGAAGACGAGAAAGAGGGGATATTTTGATATGAAATATATCCGGGTTATGCTGGATGAGCATAACCGCCGCAGGCGTGATTACGGAACGTCTATCTGGGCCTTGCTGAATTTTGAGATTTGGCATCGAACGTTTATCGATCCTTCAAGTGTATCGGAACCGAAAGAATAAAAAACGAAATAATTACTTATTACTGCAGATTTCCCGCCGATTATTGGGGGTTTTTGAGGAGATATTTAGTTAACCATAGTAAGAAATAGGTGAACTTTTTAGTATTAAGAGTATTTTGTTAAGTTTTCATCTTTTAATGTAGGTTTTTAAGTGAAAGATACTAAAGTTGATAAATTTCTCTTGGTAACAGGAGATTTTCCTCCTGTTAAAGGGGGCATTTCCACTCTTCTTTATGAATTGTGGAAGAGAATTCCACCTGAGCGCTCATTAGTGCTTACTCTCAAATCGCCAGGATGCATGGAGTTTGACCGCCAGCAGAGATTTAAAATAGTTAGAACTGTCCGTTGGCCTCGATATCTAAGGCCTCTATTTTTAGCCGTTAAATCAATTATGCTTATTCGAAAAGAAAATATAAAGGTTCTTCTCTGTGGGCAATCGATGACAGCCGCTTTATCTGGATATCTATGTAAAATATTATTTGGTAGAGAATACTTTGTTTATTTTTATGGACCAGAGCTTCGTAAGTATAAAGGCCTCTGGCCTTCATTAATTTCTCTGCTACTTAAAAAAGCAGATAAAATTATTGCCGTCAGTTTTTTTAGTAAAAAGGAAATTTTAAAGAAGGTAAATTTGACAGAGGAAAAAATTATAGTTTTGACTCCCGGGGTAGATACTTTGCGATTTCACCCTGAGGTTGATAGCTTAGGCGTAAAGGAGAGACATAATTTAAAAGATAGGAGAGTTCTATTAACCGTTTCTCGATTGGATACGAATAAAGGTATTGATAAGATGATAAAACTCTTGCCAGCAATCAGAAAAAAATTCCCAGGGGTAACATATCTTATAGTGGGAGGGGGATCTGAGGAAAATTATTTAAAGAATTTAGCTGCTAAGATAACTCCTGAAAGCGTGATTTTTGTTGGTGAAGTAAGTGATAGAGACCTCCCTGCCTATTATGCCGTGGCGGATATGTTTATTTTGCTTACTCGTGAAGTGCTAAAGGGGAATCTTGTAGAAGGATTTGGTATAGTGCTCTTGGAAGCAAGCGCTTCTCAAAAACCAATAATTGCTGGCAGGACAGGGGGTGTTCTAGAAGCAGTGGTTGATAAACAAACTGGCCTTTTGGTAGATCCATCCAATGACAAAGAAATTATCAAGGCCATAGAGAAGCTTCTTATAGATAAATCCCTGGCGGCAAAATTGGCAAAAGAGGCAAGAGAAATGGTAGTTAGAGACTTTTCGTGGCAGAAAAAATCGCAAAGATTAATGGAGCTGTTAAATAGATAATGAATTCTCAACTAGCCAGAAAGATTTTTAATATAGCGCAGAGAATAAGCGGAAGAGAATTCTCTCGGGCTTATGAAGAATTAAAGTTGAGTCAATATTTTGAATCGGAGAGATTGGTTCGTGCTCAATGGCAACAAGTAAAAAAAATAATCTTTTTTGCTTCTCAGCAAGTCCCTTATTATCGGAATTTATTTAAGAAGCGGCGAATTAAAATAGAAGATATCAATGATTTTAAGAATTTTTCTCAAATACCAATTTTGACAAAGGAAACAGCAAGGGATAATTTTAAAGCTTTGCATTCGTTAAATTATAAAAAGTATTTTCGTTATACCACCAGCGGTTCTACCTCTCGAGCTTTAGCCATAGATATAGAAAAGTCTGCTCTTGGTTATTATCAAGCCGCCCAATATCGAGGTTTCTCCTGGTATGGGATATTACCCGGTGAGCCAGGAATAAAATTATGGGGGGTGCCGGTAAATATGAGCCGGAGGAGGGCTGAATGGTTTAAAGATTTATTGATGAATAGAATACGCTTCTCCGCTTTTAATCTTTCTGAAAAACAGCTTTATAGTTATTTTCAGAGATTTAAAAAATTTAAACCAGGATATATCTATGGTTATGCTTCAGCCTTAGCTCACTTTGCTCATTTTATCAAAGACAAAGATTTAGATATAAGTCAATGTAAACCCAAAGTAGTCTTTTCTACAGCTGAGATACTCTATCCTCATCAAAAGAAATTAATAGGCTCAGTATTTAACTGTCCGGTAGCCGAGGAATATGGTTGTGCCGAATTTGGCATAGTAGCCTTTGAATGCCCCCGGGGTCACCTTCATATAAGCTCAGAGAATATCTACTTAGAAATTGTTAATGAGGACAGTCGAGGTATTGGTCAAGTCGTCATAACCGGTTTAGTAAATAGGGTCATGCCTTTAATCAGGTATCAGTTAGGTGATTTAGCTAAAATGGATACTTCCACCTGCGATTGTGAGATATCTTTACCTAAAATAGAAATAATTGCAGGCAGAGATAATGACACAATAAAGACACCCGAAGGCAAAATATTACACAGCGAGATATTAGCTTATATTAATAGGAACTTAGAAAAAAGAGGTTGCGGTCTAAAGGAATTTAAGATAATTCAGAAAGCAATCGATGTCCTTTTGGTTTTAGTAATAAAAGATAACCAGCAAGAGAAAAGAATTATCAAGCTCTTTAGTGAACAAATTCGAGATAATATAAGCAGCCAGATGACAGTAAATTTTGAATTTGTAGAAAAAATTCCCTTGCAAGAATCTGGTAAGGTCAGATATTTTGTATCTGAGATTTAGGCAGAGAACTTAAATAAGGCAATGCTATGATGAAATACACTAACTGCAATCTATGTGGCAATAGAAAAACAGAGATTTTAATCCCAAAAGAACCATCTAACATCGTAGAGTGTAAAAGATGCGGCTTAATTTACAAAAACCCCAGACTTTCTGAAGAACAAACCTTAAGACACATTACTTTTGATAGGATTGCTGCAGAGCATAAGAAAGTTATCTGGTATTACTCTAAGATTAAACTTTTTAAAAAAAATCTTAAAAGAATAGAAAAATATTCGTCAAAAGGTAAATTATTGGATGTTGGCTGTGGTTATGGCACATTCTTGAAAATGG
>CAYUDR010000061.1:0-7444 GCA_964443705.1 uncultured Planctomycetia bacterium
TGCCAATTCAGGCGATATTACTTTTGATAAGTCAAGGGTTGTTGGTTATGCGAGTATGGTCTTTTTCAGATCGAATAAGAAGAAAAAGGAGAATAATATGTTAAATGAACACATGAGAAAGAAACTATTTAAGATTGCCAGAAAGGCCATTGAAAGTTATGTAAAAACTGGACAAAAAATAGAACTTTCTGAAACCGATGAGGAGTTGTTAGAAGAAAAGGGCGCCTTCGTTACTATTCATAAAGAAGGGAACCTGCGGGGATGTATCGGAAATATTATCGGTCACGGCCCCCTATATCTTACGGTGCGTGATATGGCTATTGCCGCGGCCACAGATGACCCCAGATTTTCTCCACTTTCTTCTGACGAATTAGATAATATAGACATTGAAATCTCTGTGCTTTCTAAACCCAGGAGAGTAACTGATGTCGAGGAAATCCAGATGGGAGTTCATGGGGTGATAATTAAAAAGGGCTTTCGCTCGGGGGTATTTTTGCCACAGGTAGCCACAGAGACAGGTTGGAGCAAAGAGGAATTTCTTTCAAACCTATGCGCCCACAAGGCAGGTTTATCTGCGGAGGCATGGAAGGATGAGGATACGGAGATTTATATCTTTAACGCTGAAGTTTTTGGGGAGGAGTAATGCGCAGATTTTATGCCTCAAGTGAAAGGATATCATCCGGCAAAATAAAGCTTTCGCCGCAAGAGACCCATCACTTAATTAGTGTCGGCCGTTTTAAAAAAGGTGATGAGATTTTGATCTTTGACGGGAATGGCAATGAATATAAGTCTGCTGTATTTAGCACAGAAAAGGCAGGGGCGGTTTTAGAAATAAAAAAGAAAATTAAGAGACAAAAGAGGCCCTATACAATAAGAGTTGCAGTTTGCCTGCCAAAGAAAAGTAAATTCGAAACTATCATAGAAAAGTGTACCCAATTGAATGTAGATGAAATCATACCTTTGATTAGTGAAAGAACAATTGTAAAAATAGATAAAACCAAAGCACAGGCTAAATTCAAAAGGTGGCAGAAAAAGATAATAGAGGCCGCCAAACAATCAAATCGCGCAAAATTTCCCGGGTTAAAAAAAGTGAGCCGCTTTAATGAATTTGTTAAAAATTTGGCTAAAGACGGTTTTATCTTAATCCCGACGCTTTATTCAGCCGTGAATTTAAAAAGTGTACTTAAAAATATCCAAACTTATAAAGATATAACCATTTTAATCGGGCCTGAGGGCGGGTTTAGCACGGCGGAAGTAAAGCTTGCTGAGGCAAAAGGGGCGCTGCCGGTGAGTCTCGGCGGGACTATTTTAAGGACAGAAACAGCGGTAATTTTTATAATTTCGGTGATAAATTATGAAATGGAAGCCTGATTTAAAAACGGTTCATTTTAAAACTTTTGGTTGCAAAGTCAATCAATATGAAACCCAGGCCTTGCGCGAGTTGTTTCTCAGGGCAGGTTTTTGCGAGAACGGAGGGGACGGCAGCGATATCTATATTGTAAATTCTTGCTCTTTAACTAAAAACACAGATCGCAAAATAAGGCAGTATATAAAAGCCAAAAAACTCACAAACCCAAAATCAAGAATTTTTGTCAATGGATGCGGGGTATTTAATCCGGAGAGCGGGCTTGAAAAGATAGGCGGTATAGAAATTTTTAAAGGCCAGGATAAAAGAGAATTATTTAAGAAGGCCGCAGGCGCTAAAGGTGATTATCCTTTTGGGGGCATTAAGAGTTTTCAAGGCAGAGAAAGGGCGTTTGCAAAGGTCCAGGATGGCTGTGATAATTTCTGTTCCTATTGTGTAATTCCTTATTTGAGAGGAGGGCCGGTAAGCAGGTCAAGTGAGCAAATATTAACCGAAATAGAAAACTTGGTTGACAATCAATATAAGGAAATTATTGTTTGTGGAATTAATCTCGGTGCCTACGGCTTGGGCCAAAATAAGAATTTAACAGGACTTTTAAAGAAAATCCTGGCTATAAAAAAAGATTTTCGCCTAAGGTTAAGCTCTATAGGCCCAAATTATATAACCGAGGAATTAATTGATATGATGGCAGAAAATAAAAAATTATGTCCCCATTTTCATTTGCCCCTTCAATCCGGTGATGATAAAATTCTTAAACTTATGAAGCGCAAATATTCAACCAGCGATTACTTTCATCTCTTAGACAAAATTAGAAAGAAGGTTAAAGATGTTGCTATCACCACTGATGTACTGATAGGCTTTCCTCAGGAGAGCGAAGAAAACTTTAAAAATACACTTAAAGCCATTGAAAAAGGCAGGTTTTTGAAGACACATATTTTTTCTTATAGCAGAAGAGAAAAAACCGCCTCAGCTAAATTAAAAGACCATTTATCACGCAAAGTAATTATTGAGCGCAGAAGAGAAGCTCGGGCCAGGGCAGAGAAAATTTCATATCTTTTTAGAAAAAATTTTGTAAATAAGAGATTAAATGTGCTTATAGAAAAGCGTAAAAATAAAGAAACCTCCAGGAATTTTGGTTTTACCGATAACTATATTGAGGTTCAACTAGAGGCCCTTGATTATTTAATAAACACCATAAAGGCGGTTAGAATAATTGAAGTAAAAATAGATAAAAATGTAGCTGTATTGGCAGAAAAAAGGCCAAAATAATAGTTAACCAGATATTTTTTTTGGTTAACATTTAGCTATCCTACCTTGACAATCCCCTATTTGTGTGGTAAACTTTACTTCACCGTTGTGTTACTAAAAATAATTTTTAATAAAAAAGTTGTATGTTGAGTCAAATAAACTGGATAGATATAGTTGTCCTAATTCTTTTAATTAGAACAAGTTATGTAGGTTTGTCAAGGGGGCTTACCAAAGATTTTTTTAGCTTCCTGGCTATTATCATAACTACTTGTTTTTCTATTCATTATTATGAGTTACTGGCTGGGTTTTTAACCAGCCATATGGATTTTTTAAACAACAAGACCGCAATATTACTCTCTTTTATGTTGCTTGTAATAGGTTCTTTGTTGATTTTTAAAATATTTGTTTATTTAATCTCGCAATTAATTAAAATAGAATTTGCGTCTTTCCTTGAAAAAATAGGTGGTTTGATAATAGGTATTGTTTATGGTTTTTTACTTAGTAGTTTACTAATTATAATTTTGAGTTTTTCGGAAACAGATTACATCCAGGGTAGCTTAAGGCGTTCGTGGTCGGCGCCTTTTATAATTGAGATAGCACCCCGGACTTATGATACGGTTTTAAAAATTTTACCAATTCAGCCTTCAGCCGGAAGACTGAATATTAAAACCGGATTTATAAGTAAATGACACCTTCTTTGATAATCGACAGTGATGGCGGCATTGATGATGCCGCAGCGATATTGACCTTAGTTTCCTCCGCAAAGACAAAGATAGCGCTTATAAACGCTACAACAGGTAATGTAGGAGCCGGGCAAGCATATAAAAATATTGTTGCCATTTTGAATTTATATGGCAAGAAAATAGAAGTCAGTATTGGTAGAGGTATTTCTTTAACAGGAAAAAGAAAAAGGGCTCATCAGGTCCACGGGAAAGATGGATTTGGAAACACCTTTTTGATTAATAGTATAAATAACATCCTGAACCCCTTAAATTCTCTTGAGGCCTTTCGAAGGACGATAGAGAGGAATAAAACGAATAAAATATTGGCTATAGGGCCCCTGACAAACATAGCCAGTGTTTTTTTGAGATACCCTTTTCTTTGCGGCCACGTAGATGAGGTATGGGTGGCAGGTGGTACTTTTAAGCTCAGGGCAAACAAAAGAGCGGCAGAGGAATTTAATTTTTATTTTGACCCCCGCGCCGCTGAAATTGTTTTTTCTGCACCGGTTTCGATTAGACTTATTAGTTTTGATGTTACCGAAAGAGTGCTTTTTGATAAAGAGTTTATTGAAAATTTTGAAAAAAGGAAAGACAAAATTTGGAAGTTCATTTTTAAAATTCTTAACTTTTCCTATAATTTTAATCGCACCAAAAGAGGACTTTCGGCAGCTCATCTTCCGGATTTAGTAGCTGCCTGCCTTTTTTTAAATGAAGGCCTGGCAGATTTTAGAAAAATAAAAGTTTCTATAGATAAAAAGGCAGGTCGTATTATAAGAAATCCAAGAGGCAAAGAGGTTTTGGTGGCGGATAATTTGAGAGATAAAAAAATAAAAGAACAGGCTTTATATAATTTACTTAAATTGGCGGTGATGAGAGGAGAAAGAGATGAAATTATCTAAACTTTATCAGGAGGCTGTTAAATACGGAATGGAAGCTGACCCCCGGGGGCCGAAAGAAGTTAAAAAGGATTTAGAAAGAAGGAAGAAGGAGTTTGAACGCCTGTCTTTGAAACAAAAAAAATATTTTGATAGAGAGTCTTTGAGTAATCCATATGATGATACCAGGATATTAAATGGAGACCCGGCTTTAAATATAAAAAAAATCTTAGTTGGTATTGATATAGAAACTCCGGAATTACTTTTGCTTGAAAGGTTAAAGGAAAGGGGCAAAAAAATAGATCTTGCTATTTCGCATCATCCTAGCGGCAAAGCCCTGGCCGACCTTTATAAAGTAATGCGCATACAGATTGATATTTTGGTTAAGCAAGGCATAGCACTAAACTTGGCTGAAGGATTGCTTGAGCCGAGAATGGAGGAGGTTCAAAGAAGATTGTTACCCGTTAACCATCAGAAGTCAGTAGATGCTGCAAGGATTCTGGGCGTTCCTTTTATGTGTATTCATACCCCCGCAGATAATCATGTGGTGCGGTATCTAAATGAGACTTTGAATCGGAAAAAACCTGAACTTGTAAGGGATATTGTAGATATTTTATTAGAAATTCCTGAGTATCAATATGCAGCTACTGTTAGTGCCGGGCCCAAAATAATATTTGGAAAAGGAAGTAGGCGCTGTGGGAAAATTTATGTAGATATGACCGGCGGCACAGAAGGAGCCAAAGAATTATTTGTTAAAATTGCTGAAGCAGGTGTGGGTACGGTGGTCTGCATGCATTTGTCAGATGAACATCTAAAAAGCATAAAAGCAGTTCCCATGAATGTAGTAGTGGCCGGGCATATAGCCAGCGACAGCATCGGCCTTAATTTATTACTGGATAAAATAACAAGAAAAGAAAAACTGGATATAATTGCGTGTTCCGGATTTACCAGGATAAAAAGATAAGATGGCTTATGTCAGTCAAGACATAATAGATGAAATACGCGACAGGGCAGACATAGTTGAAATTATACAATCTTATATTCCGCTAAAAAGAGCAGGGAGGAATTTTAGGGCATTATGCCCATTTCATCACGAGAAAACACCATCTTTCATGATTAGTCCGGACAAGCAGATATTTCATTGTTTTGGATGTGGAGAAGGTGGTAATGTTTTTAATTTTGTGATGAAATATGAGCGTTTCAATTTTAGAGAGGCGCTTGAAGTAATAGCTAAAAAAATCGGCTTTGATATTCCACAGGATAAGATAAAAGCTAAGATAAGTTCTTTGACAAATAAGTTTTTTTCCATTAATGAGGCAGCTGCCTACTTTTATCACCTGATTTTTTTAAAGAATTCACAGGCAGATATTGCCAGGCGATATTTGAATGGGCGCGGGATAAAAGAAGAGGCCATAAAGGAATTTCGATTGGGTTTTTCTTTGCCTGGATGGGATGAGTTTATTAATTATGCCAAGAAAAAGGACTGGCGCCAAGAAGTGCTTGAAAGAACGGGCCTGGCGCTTAGAAGCAAGCAGGGAAAATATTATGACCGCTTTCGGAATAAACTTATGTTTCCCATTGCGAACAACCAGGGAAAAATAGTTGGTTTTGGAGCCAGGAGGTTGGATGAGAAAGAAAAAGAGCCCAAATATACCAATAGCCCGGAGACCGAAATTTACGCCAAGAGAAAAATTCTCTATGGTTTAAATCTGGCAAAAAATTATATTAGCAAAAGTGGTGAGGCCATAATTACTGAAGGTTACTTTGATGTTATTGCTCCTTACCAGGCAGGCATAAAAAATATAGTTGGTTGCCTGGGAACTTCTTTTACTCAGGAACAGGCACGTATATTAAAACGTTACACCAAAAAGGTTATTTTGCTTTTCGATGCGGACTCATCCGGAGAGATAGCAGCTTTAAGAAGTCTTGATATATTGATTGAAGTTGGGCTAAGGGTTAAGATAGCTTGCTTGCCGTCGGGTTATGATGCCGATAAATTAGTCCGAGAGAAAAGCAAAGAGGCCCTTGAGAAAATTGTTCAGGATTCAAAAGATCTATTTGATTATAAACTTGGATTGCTCAAGGCGGCATACCCCGTTGATTCAGCGGAAAGCAAAGCCAGAATAGCTAGTGAAATTTTGCCCACTATTAAAAAAATTGAAAATTTGGTTTTAAAATCTGCTTATCTAAAACGCCTTGCAACGGAAATCGAAGTTTCAGAACAGTCGCTGTTAGATGAACTCAAAAAAATAAAGCAAACTAAATATACTTATCATACAGATGAGGAAACTGCTCCTATAAAGTTAGAAATTCCGCCGGCAGAAAAAATGATTCTTAGGTTGATGTTAGAAGACACCAAGGCCATAGGAGTGGTAGGGGAAAATTTGAAGGTTTATGATTTTGAGCATCCGCTTATTCAAAAGATAATTTCGGTATTGTTAAGTGTAAATTTTGAAAAAATTTCGAATTTAGGTCCATGGTTAATGGACAGGATGGAAGAAAAAGAAGCACGAAATCTTATTTCTAATGTCCTGACTGATAATCTAAAAATAGTAGATAGGAAGAAGAGCCTCGAAGATTGTATTAGTTTGGTAAGAAAAAAAAATTTAGAGGCTAAATTAACTCAATTAGAGTCTCAGATAAAATATGTTGAGAGCGTTAAAGACGAAGGAAAAAGAGATTATCTTTTTAAAGAATTTCAGCGACTCTTAAAAGAAAAAAGGCATTTAGAAAGTCGAAAAATAAATAGTTAAAGGTGAGTGATTCTATTGGCCAGAAAAAAAAAGACAAAAAATAAAAAGCAGAATAATGTATTAAAAAAATTAGTTAATTTAAGCAAGAAAAACGGATATCTGACTTATGAACAAGTAAACGATATTCTTCCCGAAGATATAATTTCTTCCAATGAAATAGAGACAATTCTTTTAAAACTGGGTAATGAAAATATTGAAATTGTTGATGTCGAAGAAGCAAGAGAACTGGAAGAAGAAAAAAAAGAGGCAATAAAAGAAGCGTCTTTGCGTCCCACACTCCATTTAGCACGCATGGAGGATCCGGTTAAAATGTATTTGCGTGAAATGGGCCAAATTTCTCTATTGAGCAGAGAAGAGGAGATTAGGCTGGCCAAGGAAATAGAAGCGGCAGAAAATCAATATTGCCAGGTGGCCTTTGAATTAAAATTATCCAGGAATAAAGTTCTTGATATAGCCAATCGTATTTTAGACAAAGAAATT
>CAYUDR010000062.1:0-7277 GCA_964443705.1 uncultured Planctomycetia bacterium
TTAATGGTACATCGACTGTTTGGGCACGCGTTTCGTCATCTTCTAAATTTTTAATAATTTGAAGGTTGCCATTCGGTTTACGACGTAGGATTCTTTTATTTATTAGCTGATTGACAATTAAGGCAGCCGAACGCGGTGAACGATAACCCAGAGAGTCCATAAGCTCACGAATGGATGGACTCCAGCCTTTATGTATTAGTGAATTTCGAATCTGGCGAATTGTCTCTAATTCCTTATGGGATAATATTTGACTTTTCATTTATACATAATTATACAGTATGTATCCTTTTATGTCAAGACTTTTTTAACCTTGCTTCTTTTTTAAAAAATAGACCTGCTATTAAATAAAATACATTATTAGAATTTCTTAGCCCAATGGCATTGGGATATCTTGATTTTTATGGCATTGTTGTTTTTGTCTTTCTTCATTCTTAAAATCCATGCTTTGGGAAGCCAGTTTTTTCTGCCATCAAATTCCACTAAAATGGCTTTTGGGGTTTCTTTAACAAGCAAAACATCTACCCATATATAACTATAAAATTCAAAGAGGGGGCTGAGTAAATGCTTCAGGAGGCTAAACATATCTGCCCCCTTTTAAATTCCGCAAAATAAAAAAGGAAGCTATCCCGCGCCGTATGCTGCGGGGCAACTTCCCTTATTTTACATAACTCTTTGTGATTATTTAATTCACAAGAGTATCCGTAGTGATGGTAGCCCCAACGGGAGTCGAACCCGTGTTACCGGAATGAGAATCCGGCGTCCTGGGCCACTAGACGATGGGGCCTTTTCATTTTAAATCTGTTACTCTTTAAGTTTCGTGGGTATAATATTTATAATATTTTTGATAATGATAATAACCAGCACTGGATTCTGCTTCAGAGGCCTTTATATTATTAAGAATGGCTCCTAATATTTTTGCATTTACAGTTTCTAATTGAATCTTAGCACGCCTTAAGGCTCCTTTGGCTGTTTTTCCGGCTTCATAAATCAAAACTACTCCATCCGTTTTTGGCCCTAAAATAACTGAATCGGTTACCGGTAGGGTGGGCGGAGTATCAAAAAGAATTAAGTCAAACTTCTTTTTTAACTCCTCAATTAAATTTGTCATTCTCTGAGAATTAAGCAATTCTGCAGAATTAGACGGAATGTGACCTGAGGTAATTATATTTAAGTAATTCATACCCCGAGACTTAAAAGCTCCCTCCCATCCCAAATCACCAACAATGATATCGGCTAAGTTTTTTAAAACTTCTTCAACTTTCATTGAACCCAGAAGGACATCACTTAATCCCGGTTCTTTTTCTATGCCAAATATTTCATGGATAGTAGGTTTTCTCAAATCACTATCTATCAAGACTGTCTTTTGACCCATTTTGGCTGCGGCAATGGCACAATTAGCTATAATTATAGATTTACCTTCTTTGGGACCAGCACTAGTAAATAGCAAGGCTTTCTTTTTGGAATCCAAAGCTTGAAGATTTGTTCGTAGACTATGGAAAGCTTCAGCCGCAGTTGATTTTGGATTCAATTGAGTAACTAAACGTGTCCGCAATTGTTTTATTCTTTCAATTTTTTCATAGTCCCGCTTCCAAATAAAAAATCTTTTGGTTTCTTTGGTTTTTATATGCGGTATAACTCCCAAAACAGGTGTGCCTAATAAGGCCTCTACCTCTTCAATGGTTTCAATTGAAGTATCTAAATTCTCTTTAACAAAGGCCAAAATTAAACCTAACATAAGACCAATCACACTTCCCAACAATGCATTAAGCTCTATATCCGGTTTAATAGGAGAAGCGGTTGTGGCTGGATTGAGTATAGTAACATCGGTAACTTCACCTGCTTCTGCAATCAGAGTTTCTTTGTATCTTTTCTTAAGCATACGCACCATTTCTTTATTATCTTCAACATCTTGGACAAGTTGAACAAATTGTAATTCTATATTATACGAATCTTCGAGTTGTTCTTTAATGAGTTTGATTTCATAATTTAATTGAACCACATCGGGATATTGAAGGGTATATATTTTTAAAAGGTCGGGTAATTGACGTTCTAAGTCGCTTAATCTTTTTTTCAATAATCTTAGTTGATCAATATTTTTTTCCTGTTTAAATTTTTCAAGTTTACGTTGAGAGTCTTCTAGGTTTTTGACGGCCCTTAATGACTGCTGGTAAACAAATAAAGTTTCTTGGCTGGTTGGCTTTTTGAGAAGCCGAACAAGTTGCAACTCCAAATTTGACAATCGTTCTTTTAGGCGACTAATTTTATCGAAATCGCCTTTTTGTTTAAACTTTATTAATTTTTTTTGAGAGTCTTCTAGGTTTTTGACGGCCTTTAATGATTGCTGGTAAACAAAATTGCTTACCGTCCTGACCTGTATACTTTTTTCATATAAATTCTCGTCAATATAGGCCTGGGCTACTGATGAGGCAACCTTTATGGCGAGTTGGGGGGTATCAGATATTACTGAGATGCGAATGATATTAGTATTATTAATAACTTCGGTAGAAATATTTTCTCGCAATCGGCTAACTAACTGTCTGAATTTTTCTGGCTCTATATTTTTATCCAGGCCCATTTTCTTAGCCGCCCTTTCAGCCACATCCCAACCTTTAATCACCTCCTCCTGTGAAGCTAAATTATAAGGTGTCCAAAAAAAATATTCAGAAATTAAATTTTTACCTAAACCGCGCTGTAATACCTTTGTTTCTATAAAGGCTTTATATGTCTGTTGTTGAGAAGTGCTACATACAAGTGTCACCAAAAATACAATAATAAAAACTACGCCAATAGTAACTTTTCTTTTGCGAATAATCCGCCAATAGTCATAAAAATTAAGTTCGTATTGAGACATAAATATATCTTTCGAGATTTAAATTTTTGGTTAATCTACTGATTTTCCAATGTAGAAAAGAGGTTCATAAGATAAATTAATTCTTTTAGGCTCTTTCAATTTAGTTCCATCAGCTTCTTTAATAATATCTACTATGGGACACAATAGAAAATCTCTGTTTAATTTAACTACTTTTCCTATTTGGCCTAAGTTCAATTGAACTGTGCTGCCTAAGGGGTAAATTGATATCCTTTTCAATAAACTTTTTAAAATTTCCTTAATTTCAAACTTTAAACTTTTATCTTTTAAGCTCGTAATCATTTTCATAGTTATTTCGGAATTAAACCTTTCGCCATACACTTTAGAGTGTATCAAGAGCTCATAGACTTCAATTGTTCCAATTATTTTAGCAAAAGAGTGGATGTTTTTGAGTTTAATTTTATTAACGTCAGAACTTTTATTTTCCAAAAGGTGTTGCCGATAAATGCTTTCTCTTAGTATGGCGTCAATTCCTTTTTCCTCACTCAGAGATTTAATACCATGTAGCAGGTGACCAGTAATTTTCAGTGGCTCTAATTTTTCTATATCGTGACTTAAAGCCTTCGTGCCTAAGTCAATTAATTGAGACTGATTAAACCCTATCCCCAGACCAATTTCAATTGATAATATACAGACATTAACGGGGTGAACGCAAAAATAATCATTTTTAGTCGGGAGGTTAATTAAGGACAAAAGAGTACTATTGTTTGAAATCAATTTCTCAACTAAACTTTTAATCAGTTTTTCCATTTGCACTTTTTTATAACTCGGCTCTATCTTTTCTTTATACAGGTCATCCTTTACAAAAGATATGGCTTTTTCATAAGTTTCTTTAGCAAGTTCGCATTCTGCCTTTATTTCGGCGCTGGTAGTTAAAAAGGGCTGTTTAGAAAGTTTGGGCTGGGTATCTTTTTTTTCTTCACGCAAAATCTGAACCGGTTTTGACTCTTTTTCCGGGGAGGCCGATGATTTAAGCGGCATTTTTGTTGGCTTTCCCTTCATTTTGCCATTCGGCCCTAAGACATCTGATATTCTAACCATTCTTTAGTGTTCCCCGATGCTTTCTGTATTTTCAATACCTTTTGTGTCTTCAATGCTTTCTATGGCTTCTTGAACCAGACTCCCATCTATCCTCTCTGCATTTTTAGCACAACCGGTAAACAAACTCACATCGCAAATTTGATTAATGCGGCGAGGAATACCACCTGACCTTTCATAAATCAAGTTAATAGCTTGATCAGTAAAGATGGGTCTGGTTTGTTCTGCAATTTTTAAACGATGAAGTATGTAATTTAAAGTATCTTTTTGATCTAAATAAGTTAAATGGTATCTCATAGCAATTCGCTGAGATAATTGTTTGTTATTATCAATGTGTTGTTTTAACTCCGGCTGTCCAAAAAGTAAAAGAGTTAACAAAAACCTATTTTCAATTTGAAAGTTTAAAAGCAATCTAATCTCCTCAAATACATTCTTATCCTCAATAGCATGTGCTTCATCAATGATAATAACCGTTTCTTTTCCATCTCTCATATTATTAACTAACAAATTTTCTATGGTAATCAATAAATCTGCTTTTCTTGTCGGCGGTTCACTAACTCCTAAATAATATGCAATCAATCTTAAAAGTTCAATATCGTCTACTCTAGGGTTAGTTATGAAAGCAATTTTGTAAGTGTCTTTTTCAAGTTTAGTCAATAACGTTCGACCCAGAGCAGTCTTACCACATCCAAATACACCAGTAAGCATCCCTGCTCCTTTGCGTCCTCTAATAACATAAATTAGCCTCATTAACCCTTCTTGATGCTGTCTGGAATAATATAGAAAACGTGGATCGGGCGTATTTTCAAAAGGAGCTTCTCCTAAACCCCAATATTCTTCATAAAACATCTCTCGTCCCCGGCTTTTTGTTATTCTGCCATTCTGAAAAATTGATAAAATTTTCTAAGTATCAATGTTTAGTATACCATAAAAAATTTTCATCAGCAAGTAACCCTGGCCTCGGTAACGCCAGACTTTTTCAAAAATTCTTCAAAACTTTTAACTTCAATTCCCTTCCTCATAAGCAAAGCCGTAACCACGCCCTTGCCCTTAATGAGCCTGCCGCTAAAAGTGCCGTCATAGATAAAATCCTTTCCGCAAGAAGGGCTCTTTTCTTTAAAAACAACTTTTTTTATCCCTGCCATCCGGCAAAACTCCCGCTATCCGGGCGACACCCAATGCCGAGAAGGCAAGCGCTAACTAATATTTTTTCTTTTCTTAATCTGTCCCGCATATATATTTCTTATTTGTTTAAAGATGCGCTGATAATCATCTGACCTATACTTAGGAAATGTCCATTTGAGGCACTTAAACTTATTATTATTTTGATATATCAGGGTAATTTCCGCATAAATTCCACCATTTAGATAAATCCTGTGTGAAAAATTTTTGGCTGAAGCCAAAACCAATTTAGAAAGAGCTAAATAACCTGGGTCAATATTTACCTGTCTCTTGTTGTCTTTTAAAAACTTTTGCTCTAAGTTATTAGTATATAATTTTATTTTCCACAAGTGAGCCGGAGAAATTAATTTTTTAAAACTTATAAACTTTTTATATAGCGGCCTTCCCATTTCCTTAAAATAATAATCTGTGTGTTTAAACTCAAAAATGTCTGATTGAAAATCTAGTGAACCAAATCTTCTTTTTAATGCACGAATAGCCGGATCTATATAATCTTTCTTGCTTATTAAGCTTATTATCAATTTTACTTTTTGCGGTTTTTCTATCTGAGCCATCTAAAATTCAAACTCCCTTAAGAGGGCAATTGCCGCAATCCGCTTTCTTCTTGCAATAATGCTTGCCTGCCTTTACTAAAAGCGCATGATATTCATTAAATAAATCTGCGTCCCGCTTTAAATTATCCATAAAAAGCTTCTGAACATGCACATAATCGGCTTTTTTATCTATTAAATTATGCCGATAGAGTATCCTTTTGGTGTATGCATCAACAACAAAAAAGGGCAAATTTCCCGCATAAAGCAAAATAGAGTCGGCTGTTTCCTCACCCACCCCATTTACCTCAAGCAATTCTCTTCGTAAAACAAATGGGTCTTCTTTGAATAATTTAGCCACGCCTCCTTTTTTTTTAATAAACTTGAGAAAATTTTTTAACCTTCTTGCTTTTACATTATAATAACCACAACTTTTTATCAAAGAAGCCATGTGCCTTAATGGTAACCTCAGTAATTTTTGAGGAGAAAGTAAATTTTCTTTTCTGAGGCTGGCAATTGCTTTTTCAACATTTCCCCAGGCCGTATTTTGAGTGAGAATAGCCCCCACCATAACCTCAAATTTAGTTTTAGCAGGCCACCAGTGCTGCGGGCCAAAAGACTTATAAAGTTTATTATAAATAAGTACTAAAGTATTTTTGGTCACTTACGATTTGTTCCTTTGGGAAAAGCTTCGATTCCCCCGGCACGCTTCGAGCTTACACTCCACTGATGTAAATTATTTATTTTCATTTTTATGCAACCAGATTTTCTCTAGTTCTTCTGTGATTTCTCTGGCAATATTAGGCGATGGTTCAACCTTTCCCTCTACGGGCCCATTTGTGTTTTTGCTTTTTAAAATTTTGCTTAAAAATTCGCTGACCGAAGAGGTAGCTGCCCTATAATTTCTGGCAAAAAAGATAATCTCTTTATCATCGGTAACCACGATAATCCTGGAGGGATTGGAGGAGGTTTTTATCATTTTCTTAATTCTGTCATCGGCTGATTCACCCTTGGTAAAATAAACATCAAATTCTATTTTTGCCCTTGGGGCAATTATATCTTTCTGGCCATCAAAAACAATGGTGACTTCGTTTTTGGAGCTACCTGTCAATTTGTATTTTCTAATTATCCCAATGAGCCCTTCTCTGGCACTTCTTAATTTTTTTAAGGTGAGGCGGGGGATTTGTCCAACGACATTGTAGCCATCAATTATATAATGAACCGACATCTATTTCCTTCTCAATTTTAGAATTATCCTGCAGGCATGACAAAAATTTCACATGCTTTTTAACCCGGCGGCCAGCCTAACTTCCTTCCGCCCAGAAGATGAAGGTGTATGTGAAAAATCACTTGTCCGGCGTCTGGACCACAGTTGAAAACCAAACGGTAACCGCTTTCCTGGACACCGGCATCTTTAGCTATTTTTCCGGCAACTATAATCATTTTCCCAATTAAATAAGAATTTTCTTCATCTACATCCGAAATCTTCTCTATGTGCTTTCTGGGAATGATTAAGACGTGGAGGGGGGCTTGAGAATTAATATCTTTAAAGGCGAGCACTTCTTCATCTTCATAAACAATATCACTTTTAATTTTTTTATCTCTAATTTTACAAAAAAGACAATCGTCAGCCACCATCAATATCCTTTACCTTTTAG
>CAYUDR010000063.1:0-7189 GCA_964443705.1 uncultured Planctomycetia bacterium
AAACGCTTGTTCTAACAAAAAATCTATTTAATATCCAACTTTCAAAAAAAGATTATGAATATTACAAAACTCATCAAGCCGACTTTAAAGTAGAGAAGTATATTTCGTTTATGGAAAAGGAAAATGTGTTAAAGAACTTAGATTCCCGCCTGCGCGGGAATGACAAGAAGAGCGGGAATGACAAGAAGGGCGGGAATGACAATATTTTGTCCTCCACTCGTTCGTTGTTATCCTCGCGCTCTTTGTCGTTCCCGCTCCCCCAACTGTCATTCCCGCGAAGGCGGGAATCTCTAAAATTTCATTATGATAAAATTGACGTAAAACTTAGTCCAAATATATACAACCTCGACCAGTGGCGGGAAAACCTTTCCCAATTTTACGAATGTTCCACGAAACGAGACCGGGCTTTTATTCGGAATATAAGAGATTCCCGCCTTCGCGGGAATGACAGTAGGGGTAACACCATCGTTCAACCTCGTAGGATGGAAAGAGCCCAACCTACGAGGATGAACTCCAAAGCACCATTCACTATCCTAATTACCGGCGGTTTTCACACCGAAAACCTCTTAGCGCTCTTTAAGAAAAACAACATTTCCTACGTCACTATCATGCCGAATTTCAAGAACGGCAAAGATTACCAGTCACAATATTTCAACCTATTAGCCGGCAAACAGCTTGAAACATTAAAGGCTCTAGTTGCGGAAACCTCAAACCTTGCCCTTTACACGGATTTTTGTGAAAACGTGGTTAAAGTCTATTCTATAGACGAAATAGAGGCAAAAAACCTCTGGCGTAAACTCGCAAAATGGGCATTTAAAAGAAACAAGGGAAAAGAAGAGGACTTTTTGGTTGTAGGTAAAAGACTCTATTCTTTTAAGGCATCGGCCGATGCTCAAGTTATTGTCGAAATAGACGGAGAACAGATTTACGCGAAAGCAATAAGCACCTTTTCAAAAATTCAAAAAGGGATAGATGGAGAAGAAGCGAATGATATCGAAGAAAAAATAAAAGATGGGATATCACAGATAAAAACATCTAATTTTGAAATTGTAGTTAATACAGGAAAAGCGGGAAAAAGAGATATTATTGCTAACGGAATAGCAGAAATCTTAAATCGGCTACTATTTATCACAGAATTGTACGGGAAAAAATATTTTAGCCTTAGGTTGGAAGGGATTTTTCTTAATTCGGGTGTGGGAGAAAGAGATGGAATAGTTTCAATTGGATTGGATCCTATTCTTATAAAAAAATTCCGCGATGTTGGTGTTATGTCTGAAGTGGAAAGAAAAAAATATGATATTGATTCTTTCCATGGCGAGTATGATGATGATCTTGATGAAAGAAAGGTTGCTTTTCATTTAGCTCATGAACTGGCACATATCGTACAAAAGCAAAAAATCTTATTTAGAATAATGTTTGGAATCGGTAGATTCTTTAAGCCGGTTCAACGATTTATTGAATATTCTGCCGATGAAATGGCGGCAGAATATTTAAGAGCTTTAGGGATAGAAGATATTTATGAGAGTGTAGAACTCAGCTTGTGTGTTTTTAAAAAGTCTTTGCTCTCAAATAAAGAATTACTACTTTTTCAGTCATGGTTTGTTCGAAGTTTACCTCATTTATTGCAAAAGATCTATTTTTGGTTAACAGAAAGTCATCCCGATGTAGATCAACGAGTAAAAAATATCAGAGGAATTGTTCCAAACATAAATTCTCGGATTCAACCACAATATTCATTTCAAAGTTTTCAGGAACTGGCTCTTATTTGGAAGAATAAGTATTTAGAACCCCTCGCCCATGATGAAGGCATGCCGCTTGAAGATCCTCAGCGGATTTCTAAGAATGGGATTAGGAATGTAGGCGGGATTAAGGAAAGTGTGATACCTGACGCGGCTCGCCTGACTATTGGTAAAACAATTGTTCACATAGATAACGATCTTGTCATGCGATATGAGGCTTTTGGATTTGAAGACCAAGAGTCCTTTGTTGAATTTCTCAATGACTTTTTTGCGGATGAAATTTCAGCTCGGTCGATAGAACAGAAAGAATTAGTGGTTTCTGTTCTTTATACTGCCAGATATCTTTTTGAGGACCATTTGGCAAACGGGTTTATTGGTATTCACCGGTCACTTTTTGAAAAACTTGGCTCTTCCCCCAAAACCGCTCAAAAACTTCTGAAAATCGGGCTTAAACATGAACTTTCGCATGAGGCGTTATTTATGGAAAGGGAAGTGCTTATCGCGAATTCTCTGGATGCTGAAGAATTTATACGTCTCAATCGGAATAATTTGAAACAGGCCATGATAGATCAAGGGCTTTGGCAGGAAGTAGAGAGAAGGATGCTTGAGGAGGATATTAAAAATGCTATAAGCGAGGGGCTTGATATACAGGAGGTTATTACAAGTGGAGTGCTTCCTGAATCGGCTCCTTTTGTGGCGGGAATGGTTGGGCGGCAAATTCGGGAAAGGGTAGTTGATAAAGATTTTGCCGCGGGAAAACAGCATAAATCTCCTGAAGCAATGGCAAAAGAAATGATAGATAGAATATCGGATGTAGGTAATAATTTTAAAATGTGGAAAGAGAGAGATATAAAATCAGAGTTAGCGCGACTAAATTCTCTAAGAGAGGAGCTTGATAGGCAGATAGAAGAGAAGAAAAGACACTTAAATGACGCAATAGATTCTTTAAAAAAAGAAAGAGGCAAGCCTTGGTATCGTAAGATATTGCCGGACGATAAAAAGAAGAGAAAGTTTATGATGGATGAAGTCAGAAAATTGCGCACGGGAATAGGCTCTTTAAGAGTAAACCGGGAGAAAAATTGTCAGCAAGTTGATAGAATCGAAGCTGATTATAAACGAGGACTTATAGCAATTTTAGAACAGGGCTTTGAGCAATATGCTAGTTTGCAGGAAGAGCTTACTGCGAATAGAAGGCTATACGCAGAATTTAACGAGCAATTAATTAACAAACATTTGATGCCGGCATTAGAGAAGCTAAAATTTCAGAGAAAAATAACCCAAGAAGAAATTAATGAGTATTTGGGTTTGGTAAAAGAACAATTACGAGAAGGGAGAGAAGCTTTAAACAGTCACGATTGGGACAAATTTACTGAAGAGGACAGAAACAGGGTTAGAAAAAGGTTAGATAGGATAGAAGAACTTAAACGAGATGCCTATAGCCTTGGCTCTGCTCTTAATATGGAATATGGCTTACCGGATCAGGCGTATGCAAGGATAATCGAACTTCTCATAAGAAGTGAAAGGGCAAAATGGGTTCGTTTAATGGTTCAACATATTGAACAACAAAATTTACCCTTAACTTTGTATGATAGCGCAAAAGAGGCCATTGACCAATTTTTGGAAGGTAAAGGAGATGATTTAGAGCGCTCGCTTAATTTTGAAGAAGTTACCCCTGCTGTTACAAGAATTAGTGAAAAGGTTTTATCAGATTATTTTATGGGCAGGAACGTTCAAACACGCTGGGAAATAATTAAGAATAGCCCTTTTATCAGGGATATATTCGGGGAACAAGCTTTTGATGAGTTAGAGAAAGATTTAGCGGACATTAGTTTAGAGCGCTTGTTTCAAACGAGAGAACATACCGGCCAAGCAATAGAATTAGGCTATAGGCTTATTTGGTTAGTTAGCGAAAACCCTGATTTAAGAGTTGAATTAGCGCCTTTTTTAATTATGAATGCCTATAGGGAACCAGGGCATTCAGGAGAAAATCCGTTTATCCTTATTCATTATTCAAGCGATAAAAGTATACTATATCGTTTTGTTAGTTCTTTAACGCAAGAAGAGCTGCAACAATTAAGGGATAAAAATATACCCGGCCTTATGCAAATTATTAATACGATTTTAAGTTATCCCGCGGCATTTAATATATACGAAATTGACAGTCCTGATTGGTGTAAATTTCAAGAGGCGTTTAACCGAAGAAGTTTTATGGAAGATAAATGGGGATGGGACCGTGTTAAATCTGATGATATCGCCCGTGAATATCAAAGTAGAAGTGATAAAGAAATATGGGATAGGAAGAATGAAAAAATGGTGAAAATAACAGCTGTTGTGGAAGAAATAGCGATTGAAGCGGGTGTGAGCGCGGATATTACTAAATGGGATAATAAAATGATTATAAATCCTGCTTATAAAAGTATACAGCAAGGTTTAGCGCAAATGTCTTTAGCCATGATGAAAGAAGGCAACGAAGCTAAGCAATTTTTTATAATGGGGCTTTTTGAGAGACTTTCCGAGGTGGGTTTAGGAGAGGAGGGATACGATATTTTGCAGGATATTTTGAGTAATTCAGGCAACAGGAGATTGCAAAATGAACTTTTAGAAATGGTAGTTTCAAAAGCAAGCTGGGGCGAGCACGGAGATTTTGAAGCTATTTTAGTTCCTTTACGAAGCTTTCAATATGTACCTCAGGAATTACAATCAAGCATTCGTAAAAAAGCTCCTAAACTTCTTAAAGGTTTTTTAGGGCGCGATAATCTTGAATGGGAACATATTGAGCTTTTAGCTCGGGTTTTAGAGGAAGACCCAATTAGAATTAGAACAACAATTAATTTTATTAATGAAATTTCAGACATTTATGCTTCCGGTTGGGGGGGAAGTTATAGCGCGGAATATTTATCCGGTTACATAAAATTAGCTCATCAAGAAGGCGCTTTAGATGTTATTAAGGAATTGGCTAATTATGGATATCGTTTTCAGATAGACCATGCCAAAATTATAGGAGAAATGATTCAACGACGAGCGGAAATTATTGAGGCAATCGGCCAGATAAGAGTATTATTCCCGGATTTCGATTATGCATTAGCGGATAGATATGAATGGAATGATGAAAAGCAAGAAAGTCAAAATATTTACATAACTGATCCTTACGAAATTCTTTCTATGAAAAAAAGGATAGAGGAATTGTTACAAAAATTATACAGCTTACAAAAAGAAACAGGAACAGTTTCAAGAGGGTTTACTGACGGGCTATTAAGATCTTTGCGTACCCGCGGGACTAATTTGCGTTTTACAGTTTCTTTTCCGGAACATAGCGAAGACATTTATCAGCGTTTTCATAGTTCAATACAGACGTTGTTAACAGACTTATTTAGCGAAACAGGAAGGATTCGAGAGCATAGAGATTTTTATCTCAATGAGCACGTTTTGATGTATCTTGCCAGAAGACCTGAGAAGATAGAGGATGTAATCTCACTGATAAAAACTAATTTTCAATTATTTTCATTGTTGAAATTCGGAGGTCCTTTGTATGGCAACAAAGATTTAATCGTTCAAGATATTTTTGCCAATGATAACGTGTTAAAACGGGCAAAGAATATTGAGACGATTTTTACAACAAAAGTTCCATATTGGCAACAGCTTTTTCTTTTTACTGAAACAAGACTGGGCGCTCAATTAGATGCGGCTACCTCTGCTTACCCCATAACGGAAATAGAAGGTATCTCTGTAACGCAACTCGTCGCGGAACATAAAATTGTTAAAGCAAATGATTCTGTGGTACATAGTAAATTAGAAGATATGATTGATAATCCAGATAGCATAACGCAGTTAGAAAATGAAAATTTAGCGTATATTCCTTTTTGGGTTTTAACCGGAAAATATAAACGTTTAGTGTACAGAGATTATCTTAAGAAAACAATAGAATTTAGCCGAGCTGATAAAGAGAAGACGCAGGCGGATAGACGTAATAAAGCGGGGATGACAGAGCAAATACATATAGAAGATGGTGACTATATTCATGGTTCGGCTGTCGATGTTATTGATTCTGTATTATTAAATGGAAATTTACCTTATGAATCGTTAGGTGAAGCATCAAGAATAGATGCTCATCCGTTCCATGTCGATTTTACCCGCTTAACGAAGAAGTATATGGAGCAGAAAGAAAATACTGAGGCTGTGATTATCGGTTCTTTATCAAACAGCTATGGGAACAGCGGACGGCTAGGTGCTGATGGCCAATTATGGTATGTGTATAAACGGAATGCCGGTTCTTGGGAACAGGGTAAAATCTATGGTCCGAGTGATTCTCATGCGCTTATTTTGGGGGGCATACCGGCTACTGAAATATCAGGAATAATTTTAAGAAACCCAGAAACTACATTAGAGACAGTTAAGCGAGCTGTGCTTGATAACGGATTCTATATCCCTATTTATGATCTTAAGGGACAGTTATTATTTACGGCAGAACAATACGGTCGTATTCACGCCGATTTAAACTTATCAGTTCAGGTTGAGGTCTGGGATTACTCGTTAAAAACAGGGGGGCAAAGGGGAAGTAATCCTGGCGCTGAATTTACTGTTCCAACCAATGAAGGGCCAGTGAAGTATTATGTTAAATTCACTTCTTCTGAAAATAATGAAAACATTTGGAATGAATATCTATCAGATGCTATTTATCGTACTTTAGAAATATTAGTTCCCGATACAAAGATAGTAAAAGTTACGGGTGTATGTGGTCATGTTTCAAGATTATTAGATATTGATAATGTTACAGGTAGTGTTAACAGTAGGAAAAAGCTGAAAGATGGATTTCTTGTTGATGCTCTTCTTGCAAATTGGGATATTCCTTATGCTTTTGACCGTAACACGGTGGTTTCTGAAGGAAAAGTTTATAGGATTGATAATGGCGGCGCATTACTGTTTAGGGCTCGTGGGCAAAGAAAGAGTGAAAATGAATTCGGTTATAAAAGTCCGGTAAAAGAATTAGGTATAGGTGTGAATAGAGAACGGTTAGGATGGGGGATGCGCCAAGAGTATGAAAAATTTGGTCTTAATGAACAAGATATCATAACGCAGGCGATGACTCTTAAATCAAAATTCACCGATGAAGTAATAAATAGTTTAGTGGATAGCGTAAGATTAGCGAAAAAAGATAGAGATTATCTTAAAATTACTCTTAAGCACAGAAGAGATTATATACTTTCTTGGGTAGTAACGGATGTAATTAAAGATAGCGAGAGTCCTATTAGTAAAAGATTATTGAAGAGCGTCTTATCAAAGACTAACTTAACTTTAGCCTCTCAACAAAATGCAGGTCCATTGGAGGCGCAGAACATAGCTGAATTTCACGATGGAATAATGGAACAGGGTCACGTTGTCGGCACGAGAGAAGATCCTCCCATCACCGGCAACATTAGTAAAGGTTTTACTCCAGAAGAAGAGGGGTTGCT
>CAYUDR010000064.1:0-6936 GCA_964443705.1 uncultured Planctomycetia bacterium
GCAGCATCCAGTCCTGCCTCGATTAACATCACCAGATATATGCGATTAATCAAAGACCGCTGATATGTCCCCTGTGAAATATTACTTAAACCAACGACGGTTTTCGGTGGTGGAGTTGACAATATCTTAAAATCTCGCACCGCCTCCACCACTTCCCCTGCCTGAGCTTGAGCAACATTTACCGGTAAAATAACAGGGTCTAAATAAAGTTTATTGAGGTCAAAATCTATCTGGGCACAATAGGTGATAATTCCGGCTGCCAATTCTAATCTCTCTTCTTTATTCCTTGGGATGCCTTTTTTATCCATAGCGAGGGCGATAACTTCCGAATTGTATTTAAGGGCTAAGCTAAAAACTTCTTTCATTTTTTGTGGGTCTGCCGTAGTAGAGTTAATAATAGATTGCGGCTCTTTTTGGAGCGCGGCTTCCATTGCCTCTAAATTAGTGGTATCTATAACCAACTTCACCGGCGTAACTTCTCTTATGGTTTCTATCAACCATTTAAAAGCCTCAACCTGATTTTTAGCAGCCGGCCCGCAGTTTACATCCAGGCAGTTAGCTCCCGCCTTAATTTGTGCAAGCGCCAAGGCTTTTATAGGCTTCGGGTCCGCTTCCTTTATGGCATTGCCCACTTTTTTATACATTCCATTTATTAACTCACCGATTATTTGCATTGCTATTCCTTATCTGGCCTTTTTATTTAAACTATTAATATATGTTTTAACTGCCTTCACCGCCTCAGGATGTCTCATTATAAGAATATCAGCTCCTGATTCTAAAACACAAACTGCAGTTACCGCCTCCCACAAAACGCCTCTTATCTTCTCGCTTCCCCAGTTAGGACTTATGTTTTCGGCTACGCAGGCCTCCTTGGCGCGCCAGGCCTCCTGGCCCACAAAGCAAATAAAGGGACAAGCCAGGGTGCTATCTCCGGAAAGGGCTGCCAGGCGTGCTCTTTCCATAATAGAGTAGGCATATTCCATTCCATAGCCCAGGCCACCGATAGTGGGATTGATAACTATCTTATCTGCGGGCATGCCCATATCAGAGATAAGAATATTAAGTTGTTTGGCAATATTAACATCAATTGGTGATTCAGCAATTATATTGTGGCCGTCTGCCAGGCACGTTGCAGTAAGGGTGCGGTAATTATCCTCCGTGGCATCGCCGATAAGACACCGCTGTCCCTTGAGAGCTAAACTAACAGCCGGTAAAATTTGACTATCCTTTTCATCGTCACCACACCCCAAAATAACCAATGGTGCCTTGCTGGTTTTTAAAACTTCTCTGGCTACCCTTGCGCAATCTTCAGGCGTTCTGTTTCCAAAATCAGGATGAGCGCCTTGCAATTTAAGACAAATTAAATCTGCCCCATAATCTTTAAGGCACTTGCTGGCCCATGCTCCCGGCTTATCAAAAACATCTTTAAATGGTTCCTTGAGAGCCTGCGGCCACTCTTCCGGTATAATGTCGGTAATCTCCATAGCTACTACTGCCCGGTGCGGCTCTGAACCATCCTTGAGTAAATAGGGCATCGTAGATTCTCCCCCCACCTTGACTGCATAAGAGCAATTTCCGCCTTCCCGGGAAGTGGCGCCAATGGTTACCTCGGAAATACTGTGAGTATATTTTTCAAGGGGCAAACTAAAACTCATTGCGAGGCCTCCTTTGCTTTCTCAAAAACAGACCTTAGTTGCTTACCTCTTGCTATAGTTCTTTTCATAATTTATTTTAATTAATGTTCCTGCGGTGGTTCAAATTTGACGCTTTTAAAACGCTCTATTTCAGTATGAGGGAAAAAGAGCGCTTTAGTATATTCCTCCATATAAGAACCCTCAGTGCTTAATTCAACGTAAGTCATCATCCGGCGAATTCTTTTGACATCCTGATAAGCCTGCTTTGAAAGCAAAACATCTTTTGCGCCTGAGAGAGAAGAATTTCCCACAAATTCAAAAACCTTCTCTTTTAAATCAGGCAAAAGGCCAATGGTGATAGCATTTTTCATATTTAAAAAACGCCCGAAACCCCCGGCGATATATATCTTCTTTATATCCTTAAAAGAAAGGTTGACTTTTTTAAGCAGAATACAAAAGGCAGCATAAATAGCTCCTTTAGATCTTTTCAGGTTCTCAATATCTTCCTGATTAATATAGACATTTGAGTCTTTATCATCTCTATTTTTGTAAATGGTAAAGCATAAACTCCTATTTACTTTTTCAATGCCGGCGACAGAATCAAGGAGCTTGCCATCACGGTTAATAATTCTATTTATGAGCATCTGCGCCAAAAGGTCGATATAGCCGGAACCGCAAATGCCGCGTGGTTTTTCTTCTTTGATGGTAGAATAGGAAATCTTATAATCTTTTTCCTTGTCTTTATCTATTTTAACCTTCTGGATTGCTCCTGCCGCGGCCTTCATGCCGCAGGCCGTCCCACTGCCTTCAAAAGCCGGCCCGGCCGAAGCCGCACAACAAATTAACCAATCTTTATTGCCAAGCGCAATTTCACCGTTTGTGCCAATATCTATTAAAAGGTTAACATTCTCTTCTTGATAAAGGCCGCATGCCAGAACGCCGGCACAAATATCGGCTCCCACATATGTGCTCACGCAAGGTAAAGAAATTAGAATCGCTTTAGGGTTAATGTCAATACCACATTCGGCAGCGCTTACAACCGGGATTTCATTAACCACCGGCGCATAAGGCTCCTTTCTGATATTGGCAGGGTCTATCTTTAATAACAAGTGTATCATGGTGGTATTACCTGAGCAAACAACGGCATTTATATCTGCCAGTGTAATTTCGGTTTTGGAGGTGAGAGAAGCAGTAGATATAAGGGCGAGGAGTAATTCGTTAATATTATTTACCACAGCATGATGAAGCTCTTCCAATCCACGTCCACTCGACTCTGAGGCATGCACAATTCTGGTAATAACATCCTCTCCCCATTGAAGCTGTTTATTAAAACTGGCCTGGGTGGAACGAACCTCACCGTTACACAAATCTATCAATTGCGCGCTTATGGTAGTGGTGCCGATATCAACTACTACTCCAAAATTTTTCTTAGATGAATCTCCGGCTTCGAAAGCTAAAATGTTAATATTCCCATTTAAATCTAAGATAGTGGCGGTAATTTTAAAATCTGCCTTTCTTAAAAGTCCAGGTAAAATTTTGATATTAGCGAGAGAGGTTTGGCAATGTTTTGTTTTTTTCATTTTTCGTATCTGCTCAAAGACCCTTTCTAAATCACTTAAGGCATCAGTTAAAGTGGGTTTCGATAACTGGAGATATATTTTTTCAACGAGAGGCTCAAATTTAAATTTGGGTTTGGTGAAAAATTTCTGTTCGATTTCTTCAACTGAGCCTCCGGGCTGTAGGTGATAAGCTTCCAAACGCGCCGGCACCTGGACTACAACATCCTCATTTTTAATCATGGTGCGGCAGGCTAACCTGAACCCTTCCTTTAACTCTTTCTTTGATAATTTTCCTGTGGGTTCACTGTTTACTTCTCCTTTTATTATCTTAACGCGGCATAAACCACACACCCCCTCCCCCGCGCAACCGCTGGGAATAAATACACCCGCTTCTCTTGAGAGGGTTAACAAATCTTTACCCGCTTGCGAGCTAATAGTTTTCTCACTGGGCAAAAAAGTAATTTTGGGCATATTCACCTTAAATTCTTTAAAAAACTGGGGATGCCTTCCGCTTCCCTTGGCCCTACCGTAACTACCCATCCAAACTCATCTTCCAGTTTGGCCTTAAGATTAGCAACGTAGCCCGGAATAATTATATTTTTATGTTTTACTTTTTCTTCTATCTTTTCTTTCTTAAGAGCGGCGTTGATGCTTTCCGGAGTAAATTTGTCAGCTGCCCAGGCAGTCAATACACTCATACCCTCACAATCCACACCAACTATATAACTGGGCACCCTTGAAGCCTCAACCTCCGCCTCAACCGTATAATAGGTCAGGGAAAAATTGGTAGTAATTAAAACAGGTGAATCTTGAGTTGTCTGTCCAATTTCATATATTTGAGGTTTGACGGCCAGCGGTTTCTGGGGATCGGTATAAATATTTTGTCTTACCGTCAAAAGAGGCAACATCTCTTCGTTCTTATCTATATCCAGAATTAAAACATTGGCATACTTACAGATAAAAGATGCTGCCCACAAAACCTTTTGATAATTATCATCATTTTTAACAAAAACAATTTGCGGATAACCCAGGCTGCGTTCGTTATTCTTTAAAGCCGCTCTTCTGACATAAGTTAAATCGCTAATTTTAGATAAAATATCATTGGTTTTGGTTCCGATAACTAAATTATCAAAACCGAGTTCCTTAATCTTTTTGGTCAAATCTGAAAGGCGCGAAAGGCCAGGCGCCAAAACCGCTAAATTGGCATTATACTTCTTGGCCAGTTCGACAAATTCTTTATAATTAGCCGCATCGGCAGCATAAATAAGGGGATTTTTATCAACGCAAATTCCTAAGGCGACCTCAAGCGCCTCTGTGTTTTTGGAAACCAATATTAAATTAAGGTCGGAATTTTTAATACTTAAGGCAACCGCTTTTTTAAAACTTTCCGCCGAACCCTTATTAATTACAGCCACTAAATCAACTTTTATTTGCTGGCCAACCCTTTCGAATTCCATGGAGTTTATCTTCTGAAGTTTTTTTATCATTTTATCTTCAGACAATGTATCTTCTAAAGTAACAGCAATTGCTGTGGGATGATAAAAAGTCTCTTCATGCCTGAACATTACCGTTTCATTGCCAAGTTCCACAGCACCCTCGCCCCTGCCGATAGTAATCAATTTAATGGGAGGAGCAGAACTTTCCAAAAATTCCTGTCTTATTTCATCCGAAAGATGAGGACACTTCTCCAAACCAACTTTTTTAGCAGCTACCTGCATGGCAAAAGCCAGACAGGTAGGAAAACCACAATCACGACAATTTGTTTTGGGAAGCACTTTATATACATCTAAACCTGATAATTTTGCTTTTCCCTTAGCCACTCTATTTTTCCTTTTTCCTCCACAGGTATACCCTAAAGGGCACAAGTAGACCTTCCTAATTCCTCCAAAGGAAAGGTCTAATTAAATTAACGATTCCATTTCAAGGGCCGGGTGCCTTACCTTCTTAAGATATTTTAACAAATCTTCCATATTATCTGCCACTGTTTCATCGGCAATCTTTTCTATTAAATCAGGCATCCCTTCTTCTTTAGCCCTGACATTTAGTTTGTCTGCTAAAGATTCTTTAAGTTCTGTTGGAATCCACACAATCCGCTTCAGTCCGCCGTCTGCCTTAAGAAATTTTCTACTGATAATATAAAGCCTCCCGATGCCCATAAAACCTGGCGTCTGGGTTCCGCTACCCACCGAACCGGCCAGTGTGGTAAAATTCATGCCCGCGGGCGTCATGCCGGGAAATTCCCTATTTACTATCATAAAACCATTAGTCTCGGGTATAATAGCAATAATGCACTCAAAATAACTGCAACTCGTCTCAGGGCATTCCATAATCGAATAGGCAAAAAAACGCTCTAAAGCCTTATTGGAATTCTGATAAATAAATGCATTTACACCTATCCATTCACCCTTCACCGCATCAAGACATCTGCCCTTTTTTACAGGTTGATTCGGGCCGGTTGGGTTAAGCTCGTGAGACATCTTAGCATCCAGCCAGTTATAAGCACCACACAACCCAAGACGTTCGGGCTTAATAATACAAATATGATTGGCAGCAAAGCTCTGACACACACCACACGAATAAAAAGTATCCACACTCTCGTCACTCATTTCCTTCATGCGCATGTCTCTTAATTCATAACTTTTTTTAGCTTCTGATAAAACTTTTTGCAATTCCTCCTGGCTGGTATATAACTTAACGCTTACTTTATCAACAACGGTGCCAAAAATATTATGCATCCCGGCGTGTAAAATAACACCAAAATGTCTTATTTTAAAACCTTTGTTTTTAGCTTCCTCACTTATTCTTATCCAGCACGCATCCCTTTGCCCGATATGAAAGATGCCGGAGGCTTCATTTAAGAAAGTATGAACTCGCCTTTCTAAAATAGGCTCATATTCCGAACACATTCCTCTGCCCGCAACTTCAACAAGAATACCAAGCGGGAAAGTCTCGCCTTCATTCATTTCATCTATTTCCGGCCCTACAACCTCAATGTGTTCATCATCAATGTCCTTTAAATCCTTCACGCTAAGAAATTCGAAAGCAGTAGAATATTTGCCTCCAAACTGCACATACATCGCTTCGCGTCTCACCTTTTCACCTTCGAAAGCTGGGCCATAATATACAGGAATATCTATTTTAGGCATACCAAGCTTTATCCCACTGGCCAAAATACCACGGTTGATAATTTTCCGGCAATCTTTTTCTGATAATAAAGCTTCATGGTTGGTATAAGGCATTTTGGGAACTTCAGAAACATCCTGGTCTGTTATGACCGGAAAACCCATTCTTATAGCCGCCATAGCACCAACTACTTTCGGTCCATCGAACCCGCCAAGCGCCATTACAAAAAACGGAAGTCTTTGCCGGCAATAATTTAATATTTTTTCAGCTTCACCTTTCTTGCTATTACCATAGATAAATGCGGTTCTGAAGGCAAAATTGGCCGCGTAGATAAAAGAAGTTGTTTCGCTTCCGAGAGCCACGATATAAGCTTCAAAACCTACATCGACTTTTTCTTTTTTAAGCTGTTCTAAGAAAGTTATCCCTTCGCAATTACCTATTAATAAACTTAATATATTACGCTGCTGTAAATCTCTCACTAATTGGGCTGCTATTTTTGAATCAGGAGCTGCCCCTATCATGATGGCTGCGCCTTTAATCCTGCCATCGACTAATTGAAGCCCCAGGGAACGTGAGGCATTATCCGGCACAAACCCCTGCCAGCCATCCTGGTAAGGATT
>CAYUDR010000065.1:0-6897 GCA_964443705.1 uncultured Planctomycetia bacterium
ATTAACTTACCGTAGCAAATAAGGGTATCCCCTTCTTTCAAAATATCACTGGCTTTTGGGGCGGGTATAATATGATTATTGCGCTCAACAGCAAGAACTAAAATATCTCTTTGCCTAAAAGTTGACTTGGCTAAAGTCTTGTTTATGTCGGGAGAATTTTTCTCTAATAAAATCTCGGCCACGCCAAAATTTTCGGCCAGGTGAAGTATTTCCTCAATCTTTCTTTTTTTAAGTTTTGTGCGATGCTCAAGTAAAGTTTCGATTCCTTTCTGGAATTTCCTCATAAAGGCTTTGTTCCTGGCCAAGCCATAACAAAGCATCAAAATAATCAACAGGATACTTAACTGAACAAGCGTGGGAATAAATTCACGCTTGGTAAAAAGTGCATTGATTATGAAAGAAACAAGCAAGGCCCAAAGAACAAAACCTGCAAAAATCAAAACCATAATAATTCGCCGACGCTGGGAATGAATAACAACATCTTCGGCTTCCTTGGTTGTAAAACCTGTACCTGTAAAAGCAGAAAGGGATTGGAATCGGGCGGTCCTTATATCAAGGCCGGTCATTTTAAGAGCCACCGCTCCAATCTCAACTACTATTACCAATAACAAGATAGGTAAAGCAATTATTAGAAGTTCCAATTTTCTTTTTACCTCTTATTTTTTCTCTTTTGTGAATACTTCCGTTTTTGTCTTTTTTCTACTCTAAGAAAACAGAATCACCCTTTCTCTGAAATTTAATTTTATTATAAAAACAAAATTTACTTTCTCCACATCGAAAATAATTTTTCCTTAAAACTTCTTTTCTTTTTCAAATATTTTCTTCTCTCTTCTATCAAAAATTTTATCTCCGGCATTGCTGCCCAAGCCGCTTCTTCCCCTTTTTTTATACACTCTCCGGTTAAAGAAAATTGCGCCCAGCTTATTCTTTTAACCTGGGGCTCAATTACAAAATCCGCCTCTTTTAACTTAAAACGGTTTAATTCGCATTGAGTAATCAAATCCGTCTGAAAAATTATTTCCATTCCATTTGTGAATTTACGGGGTCTAATTAAATCAGCTACATCCACTGCGATAACAAAATCAGCGCCTTTTGTTCTACAGGCGCTGATAGGTGTAAGGCTTATTATTCCTCCATCAGCCAGAATCCTATCTCCTATTTGAATCGGACTAAAAACACCTGGTATGGCACTGGATGCCAATAAAGCCTCTTTGAGCCTACCTTCGGAAAGTACTACTTCCAGGCCTGTGTTTAGGTCACAAGCCACTGCGGAAAACGGCAATTTCAATTCTTCAAATTTTCTCTCGCCAACCAATTCATTTATAAGTACTTCTATTTGAGAAGTATCAACAAGCCACTTCTTAATAGCCTTCATATTCCACAAATACAATTCTTTTACAAAAGTAGCCAGCCCTTCAATTAAAAGGCGCTTTTCTTCTTCCGGGGTAGGCGCAGACAACCTTTCGAGGTCTAAAATTTCTTTACGACGAACCAATTCTAATATTTTTTTTCTAACCCCTTCTATATCCCTATCCAGACAATAAGCGCCTCCTATAACAGAACCCATACTGGTTCCGGTAATAAGGTCAACTTCTATGCCGTTTTTTCTAAAAACCTCAAGAACGCCGATGTGAGCCATGCCTCTGGCACCACCACCGCCTAAAGCCAGACCAACTTTCATAAAGTAAACCCTTATTTTAATCTAAATAATAAGATTAGACCAGATAGGCTTTCTCCCTTTAGATAGTAAATAAATATCTAACAAGATTACCAAAGTTTATCCGGTCTTATTTTAAAAAACAGGAATTTACCCCGTTAGAGAACTTCATTCTCTAACGGGGTTTACTTATTCTGGCAAAAAACTTTTCTATTCTTTAGCTATTGCTAAACTTATTACTCCTGCCAAAATTAGAATTATTCCAACAGCACCTTTTATCAACACCAGTAAATCCTGCCACCAACCTACAACAGCCCAAACTCCTAAAACAAGTAGCGCGAGCCCTAATATAATTTTTAAACCCGCCTTTCCTACCTTCTTGGCTTTTTCCTCTGTCATATCATTTCCTCCTTTTGTTAATAAATAAAGTTATTCCTAAATCTTTAGACGCATGTCAAGCAAATCAAATATACCATAAATTTTTTTATTGCCAATTTTAAATTCTAATCAGTTCAATGTTTCCAACGCAAGCTAACTTTTCCTTAACAATAACTACCACCCCTAAAATCTCCTTATAAACGCCAAAACTATTCAGGATTTTATCGATACTATATTCGCTTTTAATGCTGTTGCCGAGTGCCGTAGCAAAAGCATCTGCTAAACATGCCGACTTTGCTATCACACAGCATGCATCAGCTATACCAAAACTCAATGAATGCCCAACTGTTCCGCTGGAAGTGCAAATTCCAAGCGGTGAATCTTCTGGTTTTACTTCTATAGCTATTTCCCTACCCAGCTTAGAGGCACCGGCATATATCTGAACAAGTCTTTTTTTTGAGCTATTAAGATAAATATCCCCGCCATTTTCGATAATAATCTCTGGGCTTTTTTCTCGCAAGCCATTGCCCACAAATTCAGCCAATGCGCCGGCTACGGCCGCCATGGGTCCTACGCCGGCTTTTATGGAAGCGGCTTGCATAGCTTGAATTATCTTTGGTGCTTCAACATCAATTTCAATGGGTTCCAGGCTCCTTAGAAAAAAGGAATGAAGTTGAACATATTTCTGTATTTGATAGCGCAAAAAACGAGTAACCTTAAAAGCAATCTTTGATAAATCACTATTAGCCCGGATAAGCATATCTGTTTCGCCTATTTTAACTTCAAACTCAAAAAGATCTTTGATGTTAAGGCCCCGGCGATAAAATTTTGGTTCAAACATAAATAAATTAATTTAAAAATTCAAAGGAAATAAAAATTTGAAATGGTATTTCCTTCATGGCCAACTCTTTCGGGAATGGCTTAAAGGGAGATGCCTCTTTTACAGATTGAATGGCTGCATAACGAAGATAAGCATTATCTACGCTAAAATCATCGACAACAGAAATCTCCTTTAATCTTCCGTTGCGGTAAAGGGTAAAGTTAACCAGAATTTCTCCTTCCTGGAAATGATGAGGATATAAAATAGCCTCCTCTATTCTCTTTCTTAAATATTGATAATAATCATAAAACTCGGGCGGTTTTTGAGGTAAAACATTCTTCTCATTTCGAAAATCCTGATCAGTTTTCTTTACAATAACTTTCTCTTTTCTTTTTTTTAATACTACCTCTTCTTTTATGGTCTCTGGTTTTTCTTCCTTTTTTAAATAACTTTTGGCCACTTTTAATTCTAACGGCCTTTTATTGATTTCGGATTTAAAAGTTATGGACTGCGGACTCACTAAATTGTCTGCTGAAGATTTTTGTTCTAAATAAGTTACTTCTATAGTATTATCAGCCATCGTGGAATGAAAATTTGGTGGTTTTAATAAAAGGGCACAATGCGATATAAGAGAAGCGGCAAAAGCTATTTTAAAAACCTTGTCACAAAATATAAAATCTTTCATTTCTTAAAATATATCACAAACTTAAGCTAAATACAACTTTATCGAGAAGTAAAATCAAATCAATAAACAAATATTTTGCTCTTATCTGCTCTTAAAACCTATAGGCACCGGAAAAACTAATGGCAGTTTCATCTATAAACCCACCTTCTAAATTCAAGCGCCAATGGTCGCCAATTTCATATCCGAGGCCTACAAATACCCCAACTTTATTTTTGGCATTCATTTTATAGCAAACTGTTTCTGACTTAACAGTCATTTTTAAATCAGAATATCTGGCTCCGGCATAAGGAGTTAGGTTTTTAAATTCCTTTGCCAAATAACAAGCAAAGTGCCACTGAAGAAAGGTTGGTTTTTGTAAAGTAGTTGTTTCAACGCCGGTGGTTAAATTTTTGATGGTGGTATCATTTTTAGTACTATATCTTCCAAACTGAGCATCTGCACCCAAAAGCCAGGTTTTTACAAATTCGTAAGTGCCTTTTGCGCCAACTGTAAACGTAAAGTTAGCCTTGCCATCCATAGTATAATTTCTTATCTCGTTACCCAAATTATTATTCACTTCGTAATCTGCTTTAAAATTAGCTACTCCTAACTTTGCATACATATCCAAATTTTCCCAGAATCCAAAATTATATTTTGCCATTACGCGATAAAAATTTTTGATTTTTGCACAATCAACTTCTTCTCCGGATGCCAGATTTAAACCATTATCATATTTTAAATCTTTTTCAAATATATACTCACCCACTAACCCAAAAGAATATTTACCCAAACCCTGGGTTTTGGGACCATCTATAGAATTGGCCTGCGCCATGGGTAAAAACACCAAAATACTTATCAGCATTAAACAGGTTAACCAAAAGTATTTCCTCATCTCTTTACCTCCCTTTTTTATTATAAACAATTTTTAACGCCGCATGCGATTTTTTTAACACATCCACTAAAGTGAAAGATCGCGTTAATTTTTAAAAATCTATCCCTTTTCTAGCAAGAACGCCTTTTTGATAGGGATGTTTTAAATTTTTAATTTCACTTATGTAATCAGCCAACACTAAGATGCTTCTTGGTGGACGGGGGCGCCCGGTTAATACAACTTCTATTTTAGGCGCCTTTGTTTTTAATAAATCTATTAATTTCTCTTTCGAAATTAAATTTTCATCTATAGCTGTAAGCACTTCATCTAAAATTACCAACTTTTTCTTCTTTGTCTTTAAGGTTAGTTCGATTTTTTTTAAAAATTTATTTAGCTCTATTTTTAATTCTTTTTTATAGGCTGCTTTCTTGCATTCCTTGATAAAAAAAGGATGTTGTTTGGTAAAATAAAATTTTTTAAAATTTTTCAGCCTTGCCAATGCTCTCATTTCACCGCTCCTAAAAGGCGACTTGAAGAAAAAAAATAGATAAACTTTCTCATTCCAACCAGCTGCCCGCAAGGCTAAACCACATGCAGCTGTAGTCTTACCCTTTCCATCGCCGTAGTAAATATGCACCAGGCCCGTCTCTTGCACCATGCCTGCCTCTTTTTTATTTAAAAAAAGATTATAATACCTTTAGTTAATAAAATTACAATTAAACCTGCTATCATCACCCCTGCGCATATTGATAAAAAAGCTAATCTAAAAGGTATCTTAAAAAGTGTGGCAGCTATGCATCCGGTCCAGGCCCCGGTAATCGGCAATGGTATACAGACAAACAAAATAAGGCCTAAGGCCTCAAATCTCTCAACAAGTTTTGCTCTTTTACGTGTGCGCGCAAAAAGCCAGTCGAAAAACTTGGCCCACAATCTGAATTTGCGCAACTTATTAGAAATGGGTTCAAGTAATAAAAGTAGCGGCGCCACAGGCACCATATTGCCTAAAACGGCAATTAAATATGTTTTTAAAATAGGCTGCTTCATAACTAAAAGTCCCCAAGGAATAGCTCCTCTTAATTCTGAAACAGGAAGTGCAGAAACTATGAATATAATAAATCCAGGCGCTATGTTTTTCCCGACCAAAGTTCTAAAAAGGGTCTCAATCATCTTTATGCCATCCAAATTTTCCAATCAATGGGACAAATACGCAACTACAAATTCTCTCTTCTTCCACGCTGCTTACGCTCTTGCGCACCCGAATTAAAGTCTGTCCGAAAGTGCCTCCTACAGGAATGACTATTCTGCCTCCCACTGATAATTGTTCGATTAAAGGAGAAGGCATATGGGGAGCCCCTGCCGTTACCACAATGGCCTGGTAAGGTGAGTGCTGCGGCCAACCACAAGTTCCATCTCCAACATGAAAAAATATATTTTTATAACCTAATTTTTTGAGGGTAACCCGGGCATGCTCGCTAAGTCTGGAAAATCTTTCAACAGTAAAAACCTTTTTTACAATTTCAGCCAAAATAGCTACCTGATATCCGGAACCCGTTCCGATTTCCAAAACACAATCATCATTCCTCAATTCGAGAGCTTGAGTCATTAGTGCTACCATAAAAGGCTGTGAAATAGTTTGACCTTCACCGATAGGTAACGGATAATCGCCGTAAGCATTCTGGCGGTCCTTTTCCGGTATAAATTCCTCTCTGGGAACCTTTCCGAAGGCCTTGATAACATGGGAGTCGCAAATATGACGGGAAATTAACTGCCTCTGCACCATTTGCTGTCTTTGTTCTTCATAATTCATCCTTCTTTTGCACCTCGCTAACTCAGGATGAACCCTGAGTGAAGTCGAACGGGTTCATTTCTTTAATACGAAATTTATTAATAATCTTATAAATCTAAGGGTGTCAATTAAAGGCTTTATGTTGCTCTTTTGATCTGTGTAAACAGTAGATATTTTAACAGAATCGATTTTAAAATGCTGCTTAGCGGCTTTGAAAAGAATCTCGGACTCCATGTCGTATTTTGAAGTTTCTATTTTCACCCTTTCTAGCACTTTGCGTTTCAGGAGACGATAACCACACTGGCTATCTGGAATATCTTGTTTAGTAACCTTTGAAATAATAAATGACATGGTTTTATTGGTTAATCTCCTCATCGCGGGCATATCGTGTGTATATTCCATTCTATTACCAATAACTATATCGGCCCCTTTCTGGTGGACAGCTTTTAAAAAATCCGGAATAAATCGCGGGTCATGCTGTGCATCTGCATCCATAACTATTACATATTTGAAATCAGTATTTTTTAAAATATAACCAAAGCCGCTCTTTAAAGATTCACCCTTGCCTTTATTTTTACTATGGGAAATAATGATAACCTTTGATTCTTTGGCAATCATGGCGGTATTATCAGTCGAGCCATCATCGACTACTATGATATCATCTGTGAAAACTCTTATTTTTTCTATTAATGCTTTGATGGTTTTATCGCCGTTAAAAACA
>CAYUDR010000066.1:0-6869 GCA_964443705.1 uncultured Planctomycetia bacterium
ACGAGCTTTATTCCCTGGTTTGTAAAGACCGCGTCATCTTTATATGAGGAATCAACCATTACATTGCCGCTGGCAATATAAGGCGTAGCACAACGGGTTAGAAGCCCCTTTTCCTCCTGTTCTCTTATTATGGTTACCTCTAAAGATGGATCTAGGGTTTTCACCATTCTTGCCGCCATTGCCCCTGCGCCTGAACAGCCGATAACTACTATCTTTTTTAAAGAATTCATTCCGTCAATTTCTCGTTATATTTTCTGTATCCATTAAAATTTTTTTAACCGAAAGGTATAATAATAATGTCCGTAACCACTCCAAACCCATTTTTATCAAGGCGCTGCTGATTTAGATTCATCCAGTGAATGTGTAGGCTTGACAATCCGTTCAAGTTGGTTGCTTCGGTATTTTTCAATTACCTCTTTCACTGTTGAACCTTCATTTATCTTATAAATATCGACAAAATTATCCTTCAACATATAGAATGATAATTCCCCGACCTGAGGAGTAAACAACGAATCCAGTTTATACTTAATAACGGCCTTGATAACTTTAATTCCTATATGCTTGGTTTCATTAAGAAACTCGTTATAATAAAAATCCTCTATTTCCACATCTTTATCGGAGATCCTTAAAATAATATAATATGGTGCCCGGCCAAAATGGCCATGGACTCTGGAATCCAGGTTGTTCATGTCCTTTACCGGAATAATTGCTGATACGATATTTCGCTTAGCCGGCTCAAGATGTATAAATACGGACTCGATATCTTCATAGGTTTTTATTATAGAATCTTCCGCTTTGTCAGCGAGCTCATGCGCCCGATACAACGGAAGCGTAGCTGAAGTCTCGATTTTACACTCAACCATTTTGAAGGGGCCTGACTGACGAATTTTGATTTCGCTTGTACCCTTAACGCCGTATATTTCGTTTATCTTCTTTTCAACTTCAGCCTGTAATTTAGGATCTAGGTTGGCATCCATTAATACTAAAAGAGATGTCCATACATTATTGACACCCAATTTTAAAATCAAAAATGAAATCAGCATTATAACGGCTCCCTCGACATACGGAATCCGTAAAAAAGCCAACAATATACCCGCCAGAACAACACTGGAAGTAAAAATATCCAAGAACGATTCCTGCGCATTCGCAAGAAGCGACTGAGAATTAATGGCGCTGCCGACCGATTTTTCTTTTTTAGCGATAAAAAAAGCCGCTATAATGGATATAACGCTCGCAACGACAGGCATGAAAGGAAATTCCTTAACTTCTTCCAAATAAAACAGTTTGCAATAACCGTCTTTTAATATTTTCGCGCCAGCCAACACTATTAATATTCCGATTGCAAAAGTAACCAGTGTCTCTGCTTTAAAAAGACCGTAGGGGAACCTGGCGCTTTGTTTCTTCGAGGCCAGCCAAAGCCCGAATCCTGAAGCAAAAATCGCTAAAAGATCCGCCCCGCTGTGAAAGGCGTCGGCTATTAAAATTTTGGAGCCGAAAAGGTATCCCGTAACGCCTTTTATAGCCGCTAAAATTAAAGTAAGAAATGCAGCTATAAATGCTATCCTTTGTCCCTTCTTCAGCAATTCTCTTTTATCGTTCCTGATTCCCATATTAGCTCTTTTTGTTTAAGGTTGGTTCGGGAAAAATTGACGGGTCATGGGTGAACCACAATTAGGACATTTTGTCTGAAAACAGGGCAGTCCTCGCCTATGAGAGAAAACTCTTCCACAATTGGGGCAAATACAACTCTCCGGAGGTTCAACCGGACCTCGAGGTCCGAACCAGCCCCACCCCCTTCCTCCTCTAAAACCTCGGCCTCTTCCTCTGCCTCTTCCTCTTCCAAATCCAAACGGCATCTTTTTCTCCTTTTCTATAATTCTATTTCCATTCCTACTTTTACCGGTAAAAAATTATTTTTATACTTAAGTTTAAAAATTTCTTCGGCAACCGGGCCGGAACAGTGAGTCGCTCCGACTTTTTTCACGCCTATTTTCTTAAACTCATCGGCAATAATCCCGATAAGCATTTTATCCTCATCCATGAGGTGAAAACCGCCAAAAACTGCGTAAATATCTTTTTTTGGGAAATTTCTCTTTACGGTTTTTAAGATTTTTATTATGCCGGGATGAGCGCAACCGGTAATAACAGATATACCATTACCGGTCTTAATAACAAGAGCCTGTTCAGGCATATATTTGCCCTTATACTCGCCGGCAATTTCACCCGTAACAAAAATATCTTTTAAGATTTCGGTGGTCTTTTTGGTTTCTTTAAGATTGCCTCCGAACTTTTTGACTTTATTCTTAAATTCCGCGCTGAAATTTGGGCACGCGTAAACCGTAAGGCCTTTTTTCTTCTTCAATAACTCCCACAGGCCCCCTTGATGATCCCAATGGTCATGTGAAATTACTACCGCTTCTATTTTGCTAATATCTGCCTTTAAAATTTTCATGTTTGCCATAAGCCAGGAGCCATTTTCTCCCGTATCAAACAGAATTTTGTCATCAACCAGAAATGAAATTCCCCAGCCGGTATGGAGCTTTCTGTTTTCTGCATCCCTGTCAAAAAGAATTTTTAGCTTCATTTTTTCAAATTGTTCTTTATTGTATTTAAAAAACTTCGATGAACAACTCCGTTCGAGGTAATATAACCTTTGACATTCGTGTTCCAAGGCTTGCCCTCAAAATCTGTCGCTTTTCCTCCCGCTTCTTCAACTAAAAGAAGGCCTGCGGCAAAATCCCAAACTTTGTCATTAAACTCGATTTCTGCATCGACTTTACCTTCGGCCAAATAAGTCAAGCTCCGTGCAGAAGAACCAAACATACGCACATTAAAAATTTTATCTACAAGAGCGTTTAAACCTTTGAGCATTTGCTTTTTGTTATAGCGGATGCTGCTATCATAAACTATGGTGGCTTCCTTTAATTTCCTTTTTGATACACTTATCCTCTTTCCATTACAATAAGCGCCTTTTCCCTTTTGAGCAACATAGAGCTCATTTGTCCAAGGCATATATATTACTCCAACGACAATTTTGCCCTCAAATTCCAAACCTATAGAAGTGCCAAAAATTTCTATATTATGAATGTAATTATGCGTTCCATCTACCGGGTCTATTATCCACTTAAACTTTGCACCGGAAGGAGAATAACGGCTTTCTTCGGACAAAATATCATCTTTAGGAAAATTCTTTTTTATCAACTTTATTATTATCTCTTCCGCTTTTTTATCGATATCCGTAACTAAATCTCTATCTCCTTTTTTCCTAATTTTAATAGCTTTTCCAAAATTATTTATCGACATTTTTCCTGTTTCTCTACAGGCTTTGATTGCTATTCTTTTTCTTTTCTCAATACCCGTCTTCATCTTTAATCTGTCTTTTCTCCAACATTCAATTTTTGCCAGTCCTTTTTTATTGATTCCGCCAGCGCAGGGGTTCTTAACGCCGCAGCGGGATGAAACATGGGAACTATCTTTACATCCCTGCGCGGGTTAAATAAATCCCCAACGCTAACTTTGAAAAGCTTGCCATGAACTTCTGTAATTTTCTCTTTTGGCAGTTTATATTTCTCAAGAATATATTGCGTAGCTATTGAACCTAAAGGGATAATTGTTTTGGGCTTTATTATTTCTATTTGTTTATCCAGATATGGTGAACACGCAGCCACCTCCTCCTTGCCTATTGAGTAAGTGGGAGCGTGACACTTTATGATGTTAGTTATATAAACCGACTTCCTCTTTATTTCAGCCAATTGCAAAAGCTCATTTAAAAAATCGCCTGAAGGCCCAATAAATAATTTACCAGTTGAATTTTCTTCTTTGCCAGGAGATAAGCCAATCAATATAGTTTTGACATTATTTTCTCCTTCTGCAAATACGCATTTATCTCTGAATTTATAGAGCTTGCATTTTTTACAAGTTTCTACTGCTTCCAAAATCTCGCTTAAACTATTTAAACTTGTCATACATCCTTAAAAACCTTTTTTAGCATTTTTCTATGCGATGAAAACGGTATAACAGGCAAATCTTTTTTACTGAAGAATTTCGCTTCTTTCAATTCGCTATTTAATGACAAATTATATTTAGAAACGCTAACCTCATACCCGATAACAAGAAGCGAACCATAATACCTGCTTTTCTGAATATAAACACCTATTAATCCTTTAACTTTACCCTTTAGGCCTGTTTCTTCTTCCAGCTCTCTCAAGCAGGCAGTTTCCGGAAATTCTCCGGATTCAACAAATCCACCAGGTAAGGCCCATTTATTCATGCCCGGCTTGAGGTTTCTTCTTGCTATAAGTATCTTATCTTTTCTGTCCTTTACCGCGCAAATTGCAACCGGTAGAGGATTTTTATATTGTATCCAGCCGCATTTCTGGCAAACTAACCGTTTTCTTCCATCTATTTGTGTTTTACGTAAGTAATACCTGCATAGAGGACAAAACCTGAATGAGCGGTTCATCATCTCTTACATACCCCGTCATCCGAACAGGGTGGTTTATCACAGCGTTCAGTTCTTCCACAACAAGTTCTACCCGAAGAAGGGCTATTATTTTTATAATCCGTGGCGTAGAATCCTTTTCCTTTAAAAATCACTCCCATCCCTGCGCCAATGAGTCTTTTTACTTTTTTACCGCATTTAGGGCATTCTTTAAGCGCTTCGTCGGTCATTTTCTGAAATTTTTCAAACTTATGACCGCAACTTTCGCATTGATATTCATACGTCGGCATATTTAATTCCTTTATTTCTTAAATTTGGACTTTAGTCTTTCTAATGTATTCATATAGTCGATAATCAATTTGCCTTTTAAATGGTCGATTTCATGCTGTAAGACCCTTGCCAAAAGCCCATTTGCCTTTATTACCACAGTTTGACCTTTCTCATTTAAACCTTCTACAATAATTCTATCGGGCCTTTCTATATCAACTGTAATGTCAGGAACGCTCAAACAACCTTCCGCCATTGTATTGGTTCCTCTTATATCGATAATCTCAGGGTTTGCTAATTTTATGGTTCTATTTTCAATTTCCGCGACAATTAGTTTTTCAGAAATACCAATCTGAGGGGCAGCTAATCCAATACCACAAAAATGTTTCATGGTAAAAAGCATCTTTTCAAAAAGCTCTTTTTCTTTCTCTGTAACTTTTTCCACCTGGATACAATTTGTTCTTAAAATTTTGTCAGGATATTTTTTTATCATTAACGGTGTCATTACGAGTTTTTCTGCGCCTCATCGCGTTTTATATGTTCCGTAATCCTGTTTATCATTCCATTCATAATATTCGCGGTTGGTGTTTCCTTTCTGAAATAGATAAACGGCTGGCCTGAATCTCCCGATTTTACCATTTCAGGTTCAACGGGAATTCTTCCCAAAAACGGTACTTTTAAATCTTGGGCGGATTTTTCACCGCCGCCCGTTCCGAACAAATCTATTTCTTTCTTGCAATGAGGACATACAAAACCGCTCATATTTTCGATTACTCCCACAACAGGAACCTTTAACTCTTTGGCAAACAGAACGCTCTTTCTGGAATCTAAAACTGCTACATCCTGTGGTGTTGTAACTATAATCGCACCGCTAAGATCCGGAATAAGCTGACATACGCTTAATGGCTCATCTCCTGTTCCCGGAGGGGAATCAATAATTAAGTAATCAAGCTTGCCCCAATTAACATCCGCCAAAAACTGTTTTATGGTTATCATTTTAAGCGGTCCGCGCCATATTACCGGCTGATCTTTGTCCTTCAACAATAAAGCGATACTTATCGCTTTCAAATTCGGTAAAACTTCAATAGGTTCGATTCCCGACTCAGAGCCCGTAAGCCTCTTTTCCTCGATTCCCAACATTTTGGCGATATTGGGCCCGTGAATATCGACATCTAAAATACCCGTGTTATTTCCATTAATGGCCAATCCATAAGCTAAATTTACCGCCACTGTAGTCTTACCAACTCCGCCTTTTCCGCTTATCACGATCAATTTGTTTTTTATCTTAGCGAGATTGTCCTTAAGGCGTTTTTCCTGTTCTGCTTCCTGTGTTTTTTTATTTTTTTCTTCCATTTTTTATCATTCGCTTAATCAACAAAAATATTACACAGATTTCTTGGTATCCCTACCGCGACAGAGTGTCTTTCTAAGCCCGCAAAATTACGCGCGTCCACGCAGCCAAATGAAAGGGTAACCTTTTCTTCAAGATAGCTTTTTACAGCAACTCCACCGCAAATAGACATCATGTTCGATAGGGAAATGTCTAAATTTTTGCCCGTGTATTTTTGATACAGCCTTGTTATATTCATAATTTCCTGCGGTGAAGTATAGGATATTACAACGTCCGGTATGCCTTCGGTGTTTAATCCGATGCACCTAAAAGGTTTTTTAAACCGGGGGATTTGCGAAAGCGTTGATTTTAAATTTGCCATTGGCGCTTCGGTCTTATTTTGACACTTTTCTAAAAGCTTTTTCCTATCGGAACTCCATCCAAAAGCATATTGAGCGCCAAGACAAGAGAGGCTATTCCTGTCTAAAAGAATAGGCTTCGTTATAGCTTTTTTAACTGCTTCGCAAAATCTTATCCCTTTTGAGATTTTTACTTCTTCCACTTCTGGTTTTTCTCGATAAAACTTTACCTTAATCCAGTGACTCCTGAATTTATTCGTGAATTTCCAATTGATATGTTCCATTTTATTTTTTTCCTTTTAAGATAGTTATTTCCGAAAAGTATTTTCACCTCCTGTAGCTATTTTTTTACAAATAAATTACAAATTTTTGTAATGAACTATTATCCTCTGACCATCTTCGCGCCACACTTAGGACAACTCATGTTGTAGCACGGAGTGCCTACTTTATGCGGTACCGATAAATTGCATTT
>CAYUDR010000067.1:0-6867 GCA_964443705.1 uncultured Planctomycetia bacterium
GGGAATTTTATATATACCGAAGGAATGTAGAATTCTTTTTCCAGGTAGGTTTTATTTTTATAAAAGGCGATATCCGCAAGATGCACGCCCTGAAGCGGCATGTAGCCTATTCTTTCTATCATAAGGCCCTTGGGCGTAGATTTTTCTACCGCTTCGATAAGGCCTGATCTAAACTTGTTAAGGAGAAACTGCTTGCCGAAGTAGGCAAGCAGGCTAATCGCGATTACAAAAACAACAAAAGCTAATATGAGTTTGCGCATTTTTGGTATAAATAATATAAAGCTGGGGTACTCTTTACTCTTTTGTTCGAACTTCATTCAGAGGGAGCTATCTCCCTCTGAAGCCATAATATAGCATATTCTCACAAGACTTTCAACGAGTAACGCAGGCTCGCTGCGCCTTCGGCGCTGCGGCCTCACTTATAGCGAGTCAGTAAAATAACGAGGCACGGTTGTTCGTTCGCCCCTTGACATTGAAGAAATTCAAAGTAGCTTAACAAAGATGTCAAGGGTGCGAGCCGTCATGGAGGCAAAGCCCAAAAAGGCAAAATTTGAAGCACCCAAATTTTGCCTTTTTAGAAAAGAAGACCCAATCAGCCTGAACGACTTCAGGGGTTAAAGTAATGTCTAATAACAAACAAAATATTTATTACACGATTTTTACAATATTATTACTTTGCTGTGACACTTTCTCGTCTTAAAAATGATATAATTAAACTACAGTTAAAATTGAGATTCTAGATAAAGGCAAACTTATGGTAACATAGGGACGCAAAGCTGAGGACCTAGATAATTCTAGAAAGCCAAGCTACCTAGAGATAGGATTAACTTGGCTTTTTGTTCATTTTGGTCTGAATATAAAGGTGGCGTTATTCCTCCTCAGCTTGGGTAACGCCGCCTGCAGACCCAAAATACATAAATAAGGATGTTATGACAGAATATAAAAAAAGACATAGTTTTCAATTTAAAGCTATAGCATTGGTAGCGTTATGTCTATTTTTCATCAATACTATTGCCTGGGCTTATCCTGATAATAAGATAAACATAAGTAAAACTAATCTTGCAACTCAATCTGTATTTCAGCCCTTAAGAGATGAGGGAATACAGGATTCATCTGAGCTTGTATTTGAACTCATTGCGGGTATTAGATTGCTTCTTGCCGGCAAATCCACCGTAGCTACAAATGGTTTTCTGACCGAAATGTACAAAAATTTGCCTGAAGATGGGAGAAAAATCAAGTTTATAGAATATGATGGTAAGAACGATGTTATAAGAGAAAATAACAGGATAAAAGCGAAATTCATAATCAATGAAAAAGAAGATATAATCTTTGAAATCGAATATCTTGATACAAAAACAGACCCAAGAAGCGGAGACATAAGCGTACAGGATGCGCGTTTATTAGAAACCGACCCATCAAAGGTGTTGCGGTATACAGATGTTTTTCAAAAAAATGATGTTATTGTGATTGGTAAAACTGGCTATGAACCGCCATCAAAATTTGCTACTTCGCCAATACCTCTTAAGAGCCCCTCCCAAGATGTATCTACAAGAACTCGAGAGCCATCCGATACTTCTTTACCCACTCAAAAACCAAGCCGTGGAAACGCCGAAGCCAGAATTAGCTCATTGAACGCTACTAGAATAATAGAAACATTTTTGCATAGGATTAGCATTTTTTTATTGGTAGCAGTTACTGCATTGTTCAGTGCCATTTCCTGTAGAGATAAAGGGACTGCTCCAGAAAAAGCTCCAGCAGCTTCTGAATCTGGAGAAAATGTTCAAAAAAAGAAAAACAAATTGGACCTTTGGTCTCTCCCTGCCAAAGATATATATTACATACTGCAGTTGCATAATCAGGATTTTATGCTCTATGAATGGTATAAAAAAGCGCACCCCGATATGTCCAAAGGTAGATTTTGCAGGTATTTGCGAGAGCTTGATGACGACTCATTTAAAAAACTTTTAAAAGCTTATCTGGCTAGTGATGAGGGAAAGAAATATTTATTTATGGTAGGTCTCGTAAAAAATACGGAAAAACTCATTGCTAGCGAAGAATTTAGGCGCGAATTCAACGAAATTAACGAAATCCTTAATCTTGAGAATGCGAATATGCCATTTTACGAAATATATCGTTTTTTTAATCAAACACCATTGATGAGACAGAAATACCTGTATATTTTAAAAACATTGAAATTCCGAGAATTTCACACTTTTCTTAAAGAGACATACCGGATCAACCCGAATAACCGATTGATCGATGTTTTGGAATTATATTTACATCCCACTTCTCTCAAAGAACTCAGGTCTAAGAATACACAAGAAGCGTTTAAAATATTTAAGAAGCATTTCCCAGAATTTGCCTTCGATTCTATTGATTACATCATGGCTTTACAAAAAATTAGCAATTTATCAGCTCGGTATAATAGGAGAGGTTTTAAGGGTAATCTCGAAGTTGAGATGAAAAGCGGTGCATATGAACAGATGGTGAAAAGGTTGGCTAGCAATTGTAAATTTATTGTTGACCAATACGGTATGAAAATAACGACTCTTAGAAATTTTCATCGATTTTTTGATGATGCTGTTCAAGATCGAATAGAGGGATTAAGGGCAAACCATAAATTGGCGAAAGAGATATATGATTATTATAAAAACCACTATCCCGGAAGGATTGAATTTAAAGGCGTTGAAGATTTTGTGGGCGGATGGCCGAATTTCTATGAGCATTTTGTCAAACCTATCATAGACCTAAGGACTACACCGCAAGAACTTGATAGGTTTTTTAAAATCTTCGGAGTTAGTTTGGCCGAACAAACAGGTCATGAGCTAAGTTTCGAGTTAAAGATTAAGAATGTTGTTGAGAATATCGATTATTTGGCTAGAAATAGAAATTTTAGAAATTTTGTAAGCAGCTTATTAGAACGCTATCCTGCGTTGAGAAAAAAAATGTCAAAACCGCTTGTAGAACGTAGGCCCTTTGTTCCTTATATAGTTTTGGCGTTTCGCAACAAAGCGGCATTTGAAAGACTCAATGCAGCTATAAATTCATTTGATAAATTCGCCACTCCTGAATTTGATTTGCGATATGCTAAATTAAAGATAGAAATTCTTAATTTAGTAAAAAGAAAATTTGGAAAAGTTGAATTATCTCAAGAATATGTAGACAGCGTAAAGGTTCATCATAAGATTTTTTCTTCTTCCGGGGCTTACTCTGAGGAAGCATATTATAGGGAAGCTTTGCGTTTGCTTAATTCCGAAGAAGCGGAGAAGCTTTATTCTACATTATTTGAGCATTGGAAGGTTCGTTCGCTCTCCCTATATAATTTCCTCGAAGTGCTCGTGCATAAAAAGAGACGAGATTTTTATTTAAATGTTGAAAATGCTCGCAAATTTATTGAGTTAAAAGATAAATATTCGTTTTTTGCGCCTACCTTGGATGAGCTAAGCTTGTGGGCTATTGACCTTTTAGAGCATTATGCTTTTTATGCCAAGGATGAGGTAGCCAATTTTATAAAGAAATATTATGCTTCTTCATTTGATAAACAAGTGAAAAGTAAGAGGGGTATTAGATTATTCGATTTTATAGATTTACGTATTCACAGGGGATTAAAGGACTTTGATATAAAAGAAATAGAGAGATTGGCAGAATTACTTGTAGAAAAATATGGCTTTGACACAAATGAAGCCGGGCGTATTTTCAAAAACGGCGAAATTAAAATAACGCTTAAACATTTAAAGGATACCGGGACACTCGCTGCCTTTAAAAAATTGCGGGACTTCTTCAAAAATACCCAAGTATCAAATTCGTACTTATTAAACTGGGCCATCAAGATTAAAGACCGACTTACTAAAACCATATCACTTGCTGAACTTTTAGAGAGTAAATTTAATTTGAATATACATCATATTTCTAATTTTGAATATTTTATTAAATTTATCCTACCTCAAAAGAACATCTGTAAAAACATTGAGAATCCTAATTTTCAGCAATTTTATCGCAGGGTTACAAAGATATTTACTGGGAATTATACTAATATCCAAGTAATTGTCGAACTTTCAGAAGTGTATGATAGAATGTCTGAAAAACAATTGAAAATACTTTTTTCACCTACTATAAACCGCGTAATATCATTCATTAATTCAAATTTCCATATTTCAGATTTTCATTTTTCCTATCTTCCGTCTCTTATTGCAATCGCAGAAGATTTTGACGAAACTAGATGGGTTAATATACTTAAACGGCTCAAAGCGCAAGGGGAAAGGATTTCGCCCAATGATTTAGTATTGTTAGATAGAATCCTTAAAAATCCCAAGTTACAAAAAAGATTGTTTGATAAGGCCTCGCTTATACAAGACGCAAAAAAAATATATAGAAGACGCGCGTATCCCAGACAACTTCTTATGACCGAAGAGTTAAAGCGCGGATACACCGAAAGGCCCGATTTAAGTTCACTATCGAATATGATGCTTTTAAGAATGAATCTGTTATATGAGAGTTTACAGAACCCAAAGGTACTAAGGGCGATTGGAGATATCGTCTATAGGGATGTGAATGATAAAACAACAGAATATGGTGGTCTGTTCAGGATTTCAAATGGTTTGGCAACTCCCCACAATGTTAGATCGCATTCTGAGAATGATGCAGCTTACATGAGCCCAAAATATCTTTATTTTATCGACGGCATATGTACATTCCATCTTCATGCTTTAGAATTGGATATGTCGCAATATTCGGGGCCTAGCGGATTTATTGACTGGTATGAAGGAGATGTACCTTTTGTTGACTGCTATGATTTGGTGGATGTCGTTATTACTACAATGGGACATCCGGTGAACGGTAAAGGAAAACCTAATAAGAACAAGATAAAAATAAATATTGATATGTACTGGATAGATAAAACTGATCCTGCAAAGAAAAGAGTTATTACGGTCGATATGGGGTCTTTTAATGTACCTTATGGTGCCTTGGATGAGAGACAAACCGGTAAAAATAAGCAAATTAAACACCCGAACTTGCCTTCTGGTACACATAGAGATTCGCGGAAAACCGTTGGTTTACACGATCTAAATTCGAAGAAAAAAACAAAGCCAACAAAGAATCAACACAACTTTCCGCGAAAAACTGTGCCCAGGATCGGCAAACACGCCGCAGTAAAAGAAATAATTGGAAAGCGAAACGGAAAATATGCAAAAGTAGTAGATGCCAAAGAAAAGGATAAGGTTTTAGGAGAGTTAGCACTTAAAAAAGGAAACAATAAAAGATTAACAGATGCATTAGAAAGCCTTACTGAAAGCACAAACCAAAAATTTAGAGGTATGTTAATGTTATTTACACAGATTTTGCAGGACTTGCCGCCACCCGAATTTTATACCTTTTCTGAATCGATTAGAGATCTTTTTGGATTCGCTTTTCCGGAAAATAATCTTATCGCAATTCATCGTGAGTTCGCTAGCAATCCGCTGGTGCACTTTCATGAAATAGGACATTATCTTATAGAACTTGAAGATCTTCAGCCTACAGGAGGAATGCCGAAAAAAGGACTTTTGGATTTGCGGTTAATAAAGAAAGATAAAAAAACATTTATTAGAATAAGAGCAAGAAAATATTTCAATCAAAATTTAGGAGATGCATTGGATATCGAAATGGAGCTTTCCCCGGAAACCATTCAATTTGTAAAGGATGAAAAATGGGATGTCTCTTGGGAGCAGAATCCACATTATTTGCTCAGATTAATGCAAATAGAAATGTTTTGGAATGTCGATAAGAAATTAACGGAAGAGATAAAGGCAAAACGTTTATTCGCGAAGCATAAAGATGAAAGGATGCTTTTGGTAAAAACACGCGAGTTTCTAAAAAATTATCCAATCAATGAATCTATAGACTTATCGCTCATTCCGAGAGAAGAGGCGCAGCTTGAACAAAATATGGAAACGCTTGCGCGCATGATCGCCTGGCATAATACATTTGGATTCGATATAAGGTATATACTTCTTCATGAAAAAGATAAAGAATATGAACAAAGAGCCAAGGCCCTATTGAGATCTAAATTAGATCATCTTGTCAACACAATACCAGGACTTAATTTAAATATTGACAGAATATTGACACCACACGATATAGCAGAAAAACCAAAAACAATAGAAATCCAATTAAGAAATATCGACGCCATTAAAAAGATGCACACTATACCCGAGAGAACGTATCCAGTCGCACTTAAAGAAGATGACAAAATACCGGGTGTATCAATACCTAACTATACAGCTGCTTCGGCTATAGGTTTATCGTTAGCGGCTCTACGCGTAGCTAAAGAGGAAAAACCTGAAGAATATAGCGAGAAGATAAAGAGAACGATAAAAACATTTAGAAGCGTATATGTACGGCACGGCTTGAATGCAGTAGGCTTTACAGAAGATGTTTTAGATATGATGGTGAATGGTAGTTCGAATACAAGATTAGAATATATAATACTGTATGCTTTGCCACCTATAGTTAAAGATGCTATAGAAAAAATAAACGAATACCACCGGAATATCCAGCTATTGTTACAAGCCGCATAATCCTTATCGGGCAAGTCAGTCCACAAAACTATTTTAATCCCTGAAGTTATTCAGGCTGATTGGGTTTTTCTCTTCCAACGAAAGAATAAAGAGTACCCCAGCTTTATATATACCGAAGGAATGTAGAATTCTTTTTCCAGGTAGGTTTTATCTTTATAATATGAGGCCTGACCTAAACTTGTTAAGGAGGAACTGTTTGCCGAAGTAGGCAAGCAGGATAATCGCGATTACAAAAACAACAAAAGCTAATATGAGTTTGCGCATTTTTGGTATAAATAATATAAAGAAATTGGGGTGGCTAACGGGATTT
>CAYUDR010000068.1:0-6663 GCA_964443705.1 uncultured Planctomycetia bacterium
AATAAAAGCGGTGCGCGGGCAATCTATTACCGGGCATTTTCATCCTGTAAAGAAAGGTAGCATGGATCTTAAGGATACAAATATAACTACATCTGATTTCAATGAAGAATATGTACCGGAACTTTTACAAAGTTCCAGAATAGCCGTATATCCCGGTGATAATACGTCAAATCCCGCTGCCATGTGGGAATGCGTAGCAACAGGGTTACCTATAGTTGTCAATAAAACCATTAGAGGCGGCAAGCATCTTGTGATTCCCGGTATAACAGGTGAATTCGCCGATAGAAAAACTTTTTACCCCACAATGCGAAAAATTCTTGATAATATACATACTTATAAACCGCGTGAATATTTCATGGGGCATTGGAACGCCCTGGATACTTTAGAAAAATACGTTAACTTCTTTAGAAAAACCGGATTGAGGTATTAATATGTTTTTAGTGGGTGGCCCTTCTTATAGTGGCACTACTTTTTTGGCGCATTTACTAAATCAAGGTAAAATCTTCTGTTGGGATGAACCTGACTTTGATAAGCCAAATCAAATCCATAGAGGAATTCCTTTCCTTAAAAGTGTATTTCCGGATAAAAATTTGCCTTCACAACCCGAAAGGCCCCTTGTTTACGAAGAATCCCTTAAGTTTATTAAAAACTGTGAAGCTTTGCTTTCTCCTTTTCGAATAGGCATAAAGGCCTGTAATGAAGATTTCGTAGGGTATGCCGAAATTTGCAGAAAAATGAAATACCCGGTTATTTGCATAATTCGCGATATACGCGATGCTCTCTCAAGCCAACTTCCTTACTGGGATTCTGAAAAGAATATTAATGAAAGATATAGACTCATATGGAGCAATATTAAAAGTTGTGACTACTATTTCAGATATGAAGATCTTGTCACAAAAACTGCTCTTATAACAGAAAAGATTTCATACTTTCTGTCTTGTAGTTTAAAGGCGCCGGAACGTTGGGATCCGCAAAGTATCCATCCGATAATGTTTAAACTAAAAAGGCATAACCGTCTTAAAGATGGTGTTATTTGTAAAAATCGGGTTGGTATATGGAGAACTTGCGGAAAAAATTTCAGTGATGAAACGCACCGGACCGCAAAAATGATGGGGTATTAAATTGAAGAAAGATTTCATTACCATTCTTATGCCCTGCCTTGACCAGAAAGAAGAATTCCTTAAGGCAGCTATTAACTCTGCAGTGAACCAAAGTTCTAAACGTTGGAATCTTGTAATAATCGTGGACTCAAAAACACCGAAATATATTAAAGATACTATAACATCTTATAGAGATACAAGAATCAATATGATTACTGCCGAAGGGCATTCCATGGCCAAGGCGCTTAATACGGGTTTAGAATATTCTGATTCCGAATTTTTAGCGCTTCTACTATCGGATGATATTTTAGATAAAGATGCCGTAAATATACTTAACCGTTATATAGAAAAACATTCCGATGCAGATTTTTTTCATTCCTCCAGACGTTACATAGATGAAACTGGATGCATGCGAACAGGAATAATGCTAAGTTTGAATGATTTTAATGCGGATTACTTTATAAAAGCCGGGTCTCCGGTCAAACACTTAATGTGCTGGCGCAAGAATAAGTCGATCGAAATCGGCGGATTTGACGAGTCGCTTTCCTCACACGGTTGCGATGACTATGATTTCCCCTGGTCCATGTTTGAGATTGGGGCAAAATTCAAGGCTATCCCTGAGTGTCTCTATTATTACCGTGTTCACCATGATTTTTACAGGCTTACTACCCATGTGCCAATCGATAAACAAACAAATATCTTGCGAAAAATGTTTAATAAACACGCTGTATCCGATATTGATGCGCAAAAATACGTAAATAAAGCTGTAAAACGATATTTGATTAAAGATAAAATGTTAAGCTACTCTGACCGTAAGGGCTCGATGATACAAAAGACATCTTCGCGTCTTTTTTCCTATAATAAGAAAAATGAATTCTTGCGTGGGGGCATAAAAGAAAAAAATATGTTTCCGCATCGAACATATTACCTGCCAAAATGCGGGACCGATGCTCTTTTCTTGGCCGAAAAAATGTGTGGCTTAAAAGACCCTCAAAAACACTGGCAGGTCCTTATTCATGCCGAAAAACCTCAAATCGATTTATTTCCCTCACATCTTTTTTTTGATAAGGATCTTATCTGGCACCAGCAACATTCGGGGCTTCCTGGCCATGTCGCCTTCGGATGTCTTGTGGAAAATGAGGATAAATTATATGGCCTTAATTATATATCGGATATCGTTCAGCGCATATCGCGCAGGCGCGAATACAAGACACGTGCGGGCAAAGAATTTCACGGGTGGCATTTTATGCTTTTAAACAGCATATTAAATTTTGCTTTGGAAAGAAATTTGCGATATTTTTGCTCCCCTACTTCCGAGATAGTGATGGCCTATACAGACCCTCGACGTACCGTAAAACGTGAGCTCTTTGAAAGGGTATACGATAGATCTATCCTTGCGTATAATCCGGCAAGAGAAAAAAACTGGTGGGTTATTGATACGCACAAAAGTAAAGAAAAAATAATTACTTCCGAAAGGAGTGCAGCTATTACAGATTACGGTAAAACCATATGTATATGCCATGATATCGAGGGAGGTTTGGGGCACAGGGGCATTGATGATAATTTTGCTAATTACGCTGATAAGACAAAAGATTATGTTCTGGAATGCATGTTAAGCATAGAAAAGAACTCGGGTATAAAATCCACCTATAATATTGTAGGCGTTTCAATGCAAGGCATTCGTAACAAAATAGAGAACAATGGTCATGCTATAGGTTTTCATTCATATGACCATTCACTAAAAGCCCGATTGAGCCGCTTGAGAGACCTGGATTACAGGATTAAGGGCTACAGACCGCCACAGTCAAGGATAACTCCCGAAATTAGTGATTATAATTTAGTTTTTAATAATTTTGAATGGCTTGCGAGCTCAAAAGAATCGTTTAAATCATCTTTTCCCAGGCTTCGGAACAGGCTTGTTAAAATACCAATACTCTTTGATGACTATGACCTTTATAAAAAGAATATGCCTTATGAAAAATGGGAAAAAATGGCTTTGGATCTGATCAAACAAAATTATATCGCTGTTTTTTCGCTTCATGACTGCTACGCGTCCTATTGGCTTCCTTTTTATGAAGGTTTCTTAAAAAAAATAAAAAGCATGGGAGCATTTAAGACACTTGAAGAACTATCCAATTTGATAAGGCTGGGATCGAGTTTTTGATTACCGGTTTATAAATGGCGAGTATCGTGTAATATGCACCGGAAAATTATACAAAAATATTATAATAAGAACCGTGAGAATAATCGTAAATGCCATTTTTGATTTTTCCTTTAATAGGCACATAAACTGGCTCGCCAGTATAGCGAATATGGGAAATGCATTAGCAATATAAGTAGCTTTGGCATTATCGCCCTTAGGGCTCGGATAAGCAAAAAGAAAATATACGAATCCTATTATTGTAAATAAAATTGTTATTTCTAAAAGTGAGAAATAAAAAATATTTTTATTTTCTCTTCCATCTTTTAACATCCTGCCACAGCATATAAGTCCATAAATAATACCTATTATCATTATAAAGGACGGAATAATAGAAACTATATTCACCCTACCGAGATAGTTTTTGATGCTATCGCGATTTGTATAAAGCCAGGAAGGCTTAGAAAGTTCGTAAATTGCATAAGCGAGATTTTTACCGCTTATATACTCATTTGTTCTTTTATCTATGCCGTAAACAACAAAAAAACAAAGATAATCGCCCCACAATTCCGAATAAAAGATAGGAACAACGCTTCCCTTAAAATATTTTCTGACCGGTTCCCGAAAAACATATGGAAGCCCCGTTTTATCCATAAATGTGCGTTGTTTTTTTCCTTCATACACTCCAGGTGCAATTTTTATATTAAAAATTTTTGCGCTTCCATAATTTTTATAAAGATTCAAATAAAACCATCCGCTTATCAATAAAACAAAAAGTAGTATAATCGCAGAGCTTTTTATATAAAATTTTCTCTTTTCCGGTATTTTAACTGCGGAAATGAGTATGAAAGATATAATAGCTACCGCCGGAAAAACAGCCGTATGCTTTGTAAGCAACGCAAAACCTATAGTTATGCCAAGGGCTATAGCCGTACCGTAGTTGCTGGGTTTTTTCTCCGCCAGCCTGAGGGTCAAGTATATTGCCAGTATCGTCAAAAATGCAAGAAGCGGCTCGCTGCGGATAAAAGCGAATGTCTTATAATATGCCGTTATCATGCCAAGAAAAAGAAGTGTAATAATTTTGAATGCTGTATTTTTAGGCCTTATAATATCGCATATCTTCATAAGAAAAAACACAAGGCCTATCGAATATATAACATTAAGTAGCTGCGCAAACTTTAATGTAATGATAAATGGAACTGTGTTTAATGAATTCAAAATTGCCGGCAAAATATAGTATAAAGGCGGCATATAAAACATGGCGCTTTCCTGCCGGACCGGTAATCTGAACTGTGATAAAATTTTGATATTCACTATATGGGCTTCGGCGTCATAACCTATCCATGGCGGATGAAAGATAGCGTTATAAAGCACGATTCCGTTTATGATGAGAAAAAGTATTATTAAAATCTTATTGGCGCTATGCTTCATTCTGTCCTCTTTGTCTTTTCTCAAATAAGAATATTTCTGCTGCGTCATTTGTCGCATTTTTATAATATGAGCGGACAGGATATACTTTATGGTACAGCAACTTATAAGAGTTGAAAAAAGCTGATTCGATTAATTTATTTTTATCAACGGTATGCGAAATTATAATCCATATTCTTTTATGGCCTTCGGCGATCTTCCGCAAATCTTCTACGCTATCGTCATCTACGGCTATAAACTGCGCGCTTTGCAGTGCCTGCGGCAATACCTCAGCTCTTACATCTTCTCTTTCAAAATAGCGGGAAAAAACATGCCTGTAGCACAATATGTCATTAAAAATCAAAATGTCGCCCGGTTTTGCTTTATCTTCCACGTAACTTGTAACGATCGACCAGGGTATGTGATTGATTTGGGTATAATATGTTCTAAAGTTGATAGCGGAAAAAACAAGAATGGCGCTTATGGCTAAAACTTTTATATACCTTTTTTTTATGCTCCCGATTGATACCGCTATTAGAATATAAAAGGCGAGCGAAGAAATTATTGTATATTTGGTCAAATAGAGCGGCTTTGAAATATACGATATGCCAAAAAGTATTCCGATGGGTATTATAAACCACAAACATAAAAATAAATACATGCGATTTTTTATAACCCGGAAAATACCATATAGAAGTAATACTGTGAAAATAATAAAAAGAAAAATCGAACCGGAATACTCCATTATTGAATCCGAAAAGACGCTTGCCGTAGGTTTTGACAACCATAAGCTTGCGCTTTGTATTTTTGTAAGCCTTATAATACCTATCCAAAGCCACGGAAGATATAGAATAAAAAGTACAAGCTGATATTTGAGCCAATTTTTAAAACTTAGCGCACTTTCGTTTCTGTGGCGTAGAATTAATATTACCAAATAAATATTTTGGATTAAGATTAAAAGAAATCCTGAGTAGTGAGTATATAAAAGAAAAGCGGTTGACAATATATAACCTATGGCAACTTTCGGCTTTTTATCCTCTAGAAGTCGTATAAAAAAATACATCGAACATAGCGCCAGAAAACTCACCATGGAGTACATCCTGATTTCCTGGGAGTAGTAAATATGAAATAATGATATCCCCAAAAGCAATGCGCTTAAAATACCCGTTTTTCTGTCAAACAACATGCATCCAATTTTGTATATTAAAAGCATAGAAAGAAAACCGAATAATACCGAAAGCATCCTTGCGGAAAATACGGAATTGCCGAAAGCTTTTGTCCAGTAATGTAAAAGTATGAAATATAAAGGTGGGTGATTATTCAGGGCGCGCTCGACCGTTGCTACAGCAGGATCAGCCTCTGCCAGGCGTAGAGAAATGCCCTCATCGAGCCATATACTTTCCGTATCCAGGCCGTAAATCCTTAAGAAAAGTCCCAGTAATAAGATACATATAAGTATAAGTATATAATGGTTGGATTGCATGGTTTATGACGCTATTAAAGGTATGATATCACAGAAGATAATTAAATGAAAGATGTTATTTTTAACCCAAAAAAGAATCTACTGTATCCGCGAGCTTATCTCTAACATCGCATGCCGGATTCACAAACTCCACTCCGGCATATTGTCTCAAGAAACCTAAAACTGAGCATGTAGTCACGGTCCTTACAACGCGCGCTTCTGCAATAAGAGGTTTAGGGTTGACGGGAAGATATATGAAAATCTGCAAGAGCTCTCCTTTTTGAATAAAACGCGGTATTCTCATAAACGCTCCGTGGCAGCTTATATTAACTATTTTTAGCAGGCGATGAATATGCTTTCCTATAATTCTTGCGCTAACTTTATTGACTACATTAACCCTCGGGGATTTGCGTTTTTCCTCATATGGGCCTTCCGTATATTTTAACATGCTTCTCACCCCCTCATAGAATCGTTTTATAACACTAGTTTCTTAGTATTTAATGCTCCTTAAAAGCTTCTCGATATGGTTGGATTTTTTCATAGCGCCCGAGAGA
>CAYUDR010000069.1:0-6635 GCA_964443705.1 uncultured Planctomycetia bacterium
TTGTTGATAAGAGAAGGGTTGCCGATAATGGCGGTTTTAAGATTATTCATTTCAGCGATGGTAGCGTTGAAGCGCCTGCGGTCCAAAGATATATCAATAATGGTTAAAACTGTTGTAGCCACCAAGGCGATTAAAACTATGGCAAAAATAACTAAAATAAAGGCGTATCCGTGGGATTGCTTTCTTTTTTTAATCATTTTTAAGGTGAGGCAAAAGAAATTGTCCGGGCTGGGCCGCTGCTTAATTCAAAAACAATCTCAAAACTTGTGCGCTGCATATTAATGGGATTGGCCTGAGTATTATAAAAAACCATGCTGAACTTCAAACTGGAACTTGCTGAAATTTTTATCGGCGCTTTTCTTAATACCAATCTTTGTCCTGAGGCAGCCCCGGCTCCTTTACCTTCCTGAGAATAGTTCCAGCACTCACTACCATTAGAGCGCAATATAACTAAAAGAGGTATTGTATTCACCCAGTTAGGGCCACCGACCCAGCTAATGCTCATGGTTTCTATTAAAAGAGGATTGACAGTATCCTGATTTGTTACGACAAAGGTGACTGTTCCATTAGAAGTGCCACCTGTAGAACAAGAACCCTGTTCGTAAATTAAATGGCCCTGGGGCAGGCCTGTTAATTGCACAGAAGCTGTATTGGTGCCACTGGAAAGAGCTGTAACTACAGTAATACCGAGTCCGATATTTCCCACTAAAGGTGCAGCCACAAGTCTGTGTATTCCAACAGGTATATCCTGAAAATAGAAAGTTCCGGCTGCGGTAGGAGTGGTGGCAACGCTGGTCTCTACTCCCTTACTTGGATAATATAAAGTTATACTCACCCAGCTTGAGTCTGTAATGGGGCTGCCTGAAGAACCTTTTATGGCGCCTGATATATCGGCCAGGTATTCACTTTTGGTTATAGTCTTGGTGATGTCCTGGGCATAGCCTGAACCAGAGCCAAAACTCCTGTCTGAACCGGCGGAGATGATGATACCTTTGGCCTGGTCATATTTATATTCTGTGCCCCAGGCATCCTTTTTATAACCGTCTGTCTCCTCGCTAAACTCCTGGCTTAAGTAAGGGCCATTCCAGCCCATACCGATTCCGATGGCGGCGTTAATGGTAAATTCAGGCTGGCCGCCTTTTTTAACCAGGTCATCTAAGCTGGAGGGTAAATTGCCCATATCCCCTACATAGCCGAAATTGGTTCTGGCCTGGTTGCTGATAAGAGAGGGGTTACCGATAATAGCGGTTTTAAGATTATTCATTTCAGCGATGGTAGCGTTGAAGCGTTCTTCGTCCACTGGCTGGTTCATCATGTTGACTGCTACCGCCGCCAGCACGGAAATAATTACAATTACCAGAACCAGCTCAATAAGCGTAAACCCTCTCTTCTTTTTTATTTTTTCTATCATTTTCTATCACTCTTTCTATTTTAAAAGATAGATTGTAATATCATCTGAAGTTCTATTTGTGCCGTCAGGCCCACGGCTTCTCAAAAAATTTTTATTCTTATTGTAAATATAATTATTCCCCCAGGCATCTTTGCGATAGGCATTATCAACACCACGCTCTATATATGGCCCCCTCCAGCCGCTTTTGGTAAATTTATCCCAGTCGGATACACCGCTTGGCTTAGATATTAAAGCAGAAAAATTCGGCGGCAGGCTACCTACGTCGTTCATATAGCCCCCGTAACTATATTGCCCTGAGGAAATCAAACGCGGATCACCAACCACGGCCTTCTTTAAATTTTGCATCTCTTCTTTTGTAGCTGCAACTTTGGCATTGGTAATAAAATTACCAACTCTCGGTATAGTTATAGCACTTAAAATAGCCAGAAGAGAGATGATAATAACAAGCTCTGTAAGCGTAAAAGCCCTGAGTTTTAACAAATAAAATCTTTTCTTATTCATCGCTCCATCTCTTCCCATAAAGTAAGGTTGACTTCTTCATTGCCTCTTTTCAAAATAACCTTATTGGGTAAAATTTCCATTACCTTCCAGCCGGCTAATTCATCACCCACTTTTAGCACCTCGTCATTAATAACAGCGTGAGCACCATTGGGGTCTAATACAATTCCGGTCACTTTAAATGAAGATAAGCCTTTTGAAAAAAGAGAACCTTCGCCGACCGCAAAAGGGTCGTTTGTCCAGTCAGCTTGCTCGAGTCTTTCCTGAGTTTGTTTTAACAAAGATAACTTATCCTGGCTCTCAATATCAACAGAAACCTCCTCAATGCTTATCTGCGCTTGCGGCTCCTGATAAGAAAGTTCCGGCTTTTGGCTGGGTTTGAACAAAGCCGTCAGGCCAAAAATTATCACTACAATCGTTAGCGCTAAAAGTATAAGCGTCCTTGGCGCAATATTCTTCATGGTTTCTTTTCTTCTTTAAGGGTATAGACTGTAATTGTCATTACAGCCTTCACCCGAGGCAAAATTTCCTTATCCGATTCTATTTTTAAGTCATCAACCGAGGCAACTAAAGAAGATTTGTCTAATTCTTTAAAAAATTCGCCGAGAAAGAAAAAGCGGCCTTCTACTTCTAAACGTATGGGCAGGCCTCCTAGACCTTTTATATCATATTTAGTTACTGGTTTAAGTGCTTCTATATTTACAACCTTGAGGTCGTTTTTTTCACTGATTCGGGACAATTCATTTAAAAGTAATGAGATGTCTTCTTTTTTTCTCAGGCTCTGAGCAAGATAAATTGAATCTTTTTTCATTCTTTCTATCAAGCGCTCAAAGTTCGCCATCTCATTCACCAATTTCAAATTATTTTCTGTTAGCACTTCCAGGTCGGCAAGCTGCCCTTTGAGTTTATTTATAAGCCTAATTCTCGGCCAACACAAACCAAACCAGAAAAGCGCTAAAAGCACAAGCGTAATTACCACCAGAGTTTTTTCTTTCTTGTATAATTTAACCATAATTCTTATCTTTTTCCGGCGCTTAGTAACCGGTTATTGTACGGCAGGAAATTTCAAAATTTGCCGCTTTGATTTCATAATCGGAATTCTCAGACATGGAAGTCAGTTTGACATCACTAAAAAGATGAGAATCTTCAAGATTCTCAATAAAATCAGCCAGGACTTGCTGAGTATTAAGGCCGTTGGCAAAAACAATTCCCCTCATTTTTAAATAAAAACTGTCTCCGGATTTATCTACTCCAAGAAAATTGAATTTTACTCTTCGCGGCACAACAAGACTGATTTCTTTAAATATATAATAAAGCCTTGGCCTGGTTGTTATTACTTTATTATAAATCTTATAATTTGGTTCGTATTCTTTTTTTAAATCCATCAACTTTTGTAATTTGACAATGTTGGGCTCCAAAGCAGCTAGTTGTGCCTGGCGTGCGTCAATAGCTCTTCGGTAATAAATAAGAGCGGAAGTGCTGACAATCAAAAATATCAAAAGAAAAATAAAGCCGAAAACAAAAAATGCCTTAACCGCATTTTTCAGGTAACTGGCATTTCTGGCAATTTTAAATTTAAACGGTAATAAATTAATTCCTTTTCCTTTTGCGCAGGCCAGGCCATAAGCATTGGCAAATTGAGGGCTCCTAACATCATCAGAAGCAGAAAGAGGCGGTTTTAAGAAAATTACATCCGTCTTCAATTCATCTTTTAATACCTGTGGTAATCCTTTCAGCAAGCTGCCTCCGCCAAAAATGGCAATTTTGCCAATTTGCTCCTCGGGATATTTATGATTAAACAATTCTATGGAGCGTTTAATTTCTGCGAACAATTTCTCTATGACCGGTCTTATAAGAATTAAGAAATGCTTAAAATCAAGACGGTTTTCTTGCCTCATATCCTCCTCTAACATAAGGCCGTATTTAAATTTCAAATGCCTCGCCTTTGAATACTCAAGACAAGTTTCTCCTTCCTCAGTGCTAAATGGCGTCGTGAGCGCAGCTGTAATATTGCATCCACCTATATTAATTTCCCTGATAAGTTGAAATTTTCTTCCTCGGTAAAAACTGATTTTGGTAGACCGTGCTCCAAAATCAATAAAACAAACTATCTGATTTTCTTTATTTATATAGTTACAATTTATAAAGATTCTCGAAATCAAAGGCCAGGGCATAAGCCCATAGGGAACTAATTCTGCTTCTTCAATAAGAGAAGCTATTTTTATGGCTTCTTCTTTCTTTACAGCCGAAACAAGAATTTCCAATTTCTCGGCGCCGTCGGATTCGGTCTTTGTGCCTGCAATCTCAAAATCTAAAATTATATCCTCAAGTTCGCAGGGTATAAATTTTTTTGCCTCCCACCAGATGGCTTTTTCTTTTTTCAACTCTTTTTTTTCGATTTTAGGAAGCAATATAAGATGGGTGAAAGTTTGAATAAGCGAGGTGTAGAAGATGGTATTTCTGGCCTGGATCTGATATTTTTCTCTTATTTCCTTAATTGTTTTTAGAATAATGGCCTCTTCGGGGATTTCCTTTTTTGAATTAAAATTCTCAAGGCCGAAGTTTAAAACTTTTAAAGACCCATTAAAAACCCTTTTTAACTCTACGAACTTTATAGAGGTGTGCCCGATATCAAGGCCGAGAATGTTAGGGCTTAAGAAGCTCTCTAGTTTCTTTGTCTTCTGTTGCAAGGTCTTATTCATTTTTATTTAAATAAGGGTCAAGGGAGAAACTTTTCACCCTTGACCCTGCTTCAATTTTTCGGAAGGAAAAATTACCTACTTAAAATTTGCGGGAATATAGAATGTTGCAAGAGGTAACTATGCAAAACAAAACTTATGCGAGGCTTAACCTCGCATAAGTTAACCAAAAATTACCAGTTTATGTGAGCGGCGTCATCGTTGGCCCAGATGTCTCCGCTAGTAGCATTGTAAGCCCAGCCTTGAGTTCCGGAGGCACTTCTGGCACCGCTGCCTGCACGGACGGTATCTGCGTCATTATATGGATTAATCGGAATGTCTCCGTTTTCTATGATTTGGCTGTCTCTGGCATTTGCAGCTGATTCCTCTATCTCGGAAAGTGCAGGATAAACATTGTTGGCCTGTGCCAACTGGTCAGCATGGTAGATTTGAATAGCACTCCTTAAATTACCCAAAGCTGCCTTACACGCACTCTCTTTGGCCCGCCCTGTCAAATCTCTGAACCTGGGTATAACTACAGCGGCCAGGATAGCTAAAATAGCAATAACCATAATCAGTTCGATGAGGGTAAATCCTTTTCTGTGTCTCATGGTTTCACCTCCTTTATCTTACAATATAAACCATATTCCACATTGGCAAAAATATAGCAAGTGCCAACAATAAGATCATACAGCCAATAAAAAGCAGCAAAAGCGGTTCAAGCATGGTGGTTAGATTTTTAATTTTAAAATCTACCTGAGAATCATAGTAATCTGAAACTTTTAATAACAGGGTGTCCATCTCTCCGCTCTTCTCTCCTATAGCAACCATATCCACTACCATAGGTGGCATAAATTCACTTAATCTCATGGCCTTTGACATTGGCTCGCCCTTTTCAACTGCTGCCGATACACCCCTAACGACATTTATCAGCACTTGATTTGCCATGGTTTTAGAAACAACTTGTAGGGCTTCTAAAATCGGTACACCGCTCTTAATCATAGCCGATAAAATCCGACAAAAGCGTGAAAGAGACATCATTAATGTCAAAGAGCCAAAGATAGGACATTTCAGTTTAAACCTGTCCCATTTCAACTTTCCCTTCTTGCTATTAACAAAAGCTCTAAAACCAATTATTAAACCTACAATAATAATAATTATGCCATACCAATAATGCTTTGTCAAATAATTGAACTTTACCAAAATCCTGGTTGGTAATGGCAGTTGCGCTCCAAAAGTACTGAAAAGATGAGTAAATCTTGGCAGAACAAAAATACTTATTATAATTATAGCAATAGCCATAGCTATAATAATAAACAAGGGATAGCGGGTGGCAGTCTTAATTTTGGATGTAACTTCATACCTATATTCTTCCAGAACTGCAATCTGATTTAAAACTTCGGGCAATGTACCGGCGGTTTCCGCAGAATGTATCATGCTCACATAAAGTTCGCTGAAAACTTTAGGATATTTAGACAGGCTCTCAGAAAAAGAACTACCGCCTTCAACATCTCTTCTAACTAAATCAATAACGCTTTTGAGCTGCGGGTCTCTGGTCTGATTAAAAAGCGTATCCAGGGCTGAAAGCAAAGGCAGGCCAACGCCTATAAGGGTTGCCAGCTGACGATTAAAAAGAATGAATGTCTCCTGTTTTATCCTAAATAAATTTTTAAACTTCTCCGTCAGGGCTTCAAATTTAACCTCTTTGATAACAAGAGGACTGTATCCGCTGTTATTTAAATAAGAAGCAATTTCATCAGTTGTTTTAGCCTCTAAAACACCGTCGCTCTTTTTGCCGAATTTATCAACTGCGCTATATTTAAACTGAGGCAATTCTATTTCCTTTTTTGTCTTTTTTTATACTTGAGTTACCTGTAAAACTTCTTCCAAAGTAGTAACGCCGTTGCGAACTTTCTCAAGGCCGTCTACCATCATAGTTACCATACCGTTTTTAAGTGCCTCTTGTTTTATTTCGCTGGAACTAGCCTGCTTTACTATCAAATCTCTTATCTTATCGTTCATTACTAATAATTCAAATATACCGATGC
>CAYUDR010000070.1:0-6629 GCA_964443705.1 uncultured Planctomycetia bacterium
AAAATTTTTGCTAATGTAGCTGAAGTTGAATCTCCACAAAACCTGCAGAAAATGCTAGTTATGCAAAATATTGATATGCAGAGGCCAGGCCGCGATCAAATTGTAAAAATTGTTAGGATAGAAACTTCACCTGAGGCCGTAGCCCATCGAGGCGAAAGAAGGTTTTTTGGATTCTTAACTTCTCAGGCGCATGCACAAGCTCGGTCTCTTAAATAGCTCTTGTAAGAAAAGTTGCCTCAGGAACTTATCCGCCATCTACCTCAGGCGGGGGTGAGTGACCGGAAGCAAATTCGCCTCAAACAAAAATCCCTGCAATCATAGTTTAGGAGTGTAGAGAAAAATAGAACTCTCTAAAAGTATCTAAAGAGGAAATTGTGTGCAGACCAAAGTTTTTAATAAACGCCTTGTTGTAATTTTTATTCTCTTTTTCCTTTCACTCGCTCTTCTTTTCATCCGATGTATATATTTAGAGATTTTGAAATTTGATAAATTTTCTCAGTTAGCTCGGATTCAACAATCCACTGCAGTAGTTTTAGAACCCCATCGCGGTAAAATCTTTGATATCAATAAAAATATACTGGCTACGAACTTAAGCGTTAAATCAGTCTATGCTGAACCCCACCGCATAGAGGATTTTAATGGCACTCTTAAGGCCTTAAGCGAGATTCTTAATTTAGAAGAAGATTTTGTCATAGAACGACTTAGCCAGCCTAAGTTTTTTGTTTGGATCAAGCGAAAATTATCAAAAGAAGAAGCCGGGACTTTAGAAAAACTTAATCTCAAAGGCATTGGATTCTTGAGGGAGAGTGAACGTTTCTATCCAATGGGAAACCTTGCCAGCCATGTGCTTGGTTTTGTAAATATAGATAATGTTGGCCTGGAAGGAATTGAATTATATTATGATGATTATCTAAGAGGTACTCAGGGTTATAAAAGAATAGTGCGCGATGCGCGCCTGCGGGAACTTTTAGTTTTACCTCAACTACGCATGCCGGCTGTAGACGGATATAATTTAATTTTGACCATCGATTCGGTTATTCAGAATATAACCGAAAATGCACTTAAAGATGGTATAAATAAATTCAACGCTAAGGCAGCTTCTGCTGTCGTAATGAATCCTTACACAGGTGAGATTTTTGCTATAGCAAATTTTCCTGATTTTATCCCCAATTTTTACGCGCAATATCCACAGGATTCTCTGCGCAACAGAGCCATTTGTGATATGTTCGAGCCTGGCTCTTCCTTTAAAATTGTAACAGCTTCGGCAGCCCTGGAAGAAGGATTAGTTAATATAGCAGACCTTTTTTATTGCGAGAAAGGCGCTTACAGGATTAGTAACCATCTTTTACATGATCACAGTCCACACGGCTGGCTTACTTTTAAAGAAGTGATCGAATATTCAAGCAATATCGGAACTGTTAAAATTGCACAGTGTTTAGGCGAAAAGGTGCTTTATAAATATGTAAGGCTTTACGGTTTCGGTGGTACTACGGGAATTGATTTGCCGGGAGAAATAAACGGTTTTATTAGGCCCCTTCCAAGATGGTCTGGTTTATCACTGGCCGCTATTCCTATCGGGCATGAAGTCGGAGTTACTGCCATGCAGATGGGAACAGCTATTTCGGTTATTGCCAATAGCGGTTATTTAATAAGGCCTTTTATGGTAAAAAGAATAGAAGATGATACCGGTCAGATTATCAAAGCCGCAAATCTTTCTTATCTCAGAAGGCGGGTTATATCTGAAGAGACATCTGGATATATGAAAGAGATTTTAAGTGGCGTAGTTAAAATTGGAACAGGAAAAAAGGCCGGATTGAAAGATTTTAGCAGCGCCGGTAAAACAGGCACAGCTCAAAAGATAGAAGCGGATGGTACCTATTCACACTCTAAGTATGTAGCTTCTTTTATTGGTTTTGCGCCGGTTGATAATCCTAAGATAGCTATCTGTGTTGTTTTTGATGAACCTCATCCTATTTATTACGGTGGCTCTGTGGCTGCACCCGTTTTTGCGCAGATTGCCGATGCCACCCTGAAGTATTTTAAGGTAAAATGAAATTTTCACAAATATCAAAATTACTCAAAGCTGAAACGAAAATTGTGGAAGATTTTGAGGTAAGCGGTGTCAGTTCAGATTCAAGAACTGTCAGGAGCGGTGATATATTCGTTGCCATAGAGGGATTAGATAAAGACGGATTTTCTTTTATTAAAGAAGCCATATCACGCGGGGCTAAAGCTATTGTTTATAAAAAGGCTAAACCAATAGATGAAAATATCTGCGTTGAGACTTTACCTGTAGCGTGCCCCCGCAAAACTTTGAGCCTCATTTCATCTCTGGTTTATAAAATACCGCCTACCCTAAGCATAATTGCCGTTACCGGAACCAACGGTAAGACCACCACTACCTATCTTCTCGAACACATATTTAAAAGCGGAGGCCTTGAGGCCGGTACCATAGGAACCATTAATTACAGATATAAAGAGAAGGTATTTCTCGCTCCCAATACCACGCCCGAGCCCGTTACTCTTTGTAAAATTTTAAAAGAGATGGCAGAAAGTGATCTCAAACTTGCCTTGCTTGAAGTTTCAAGCCACGCTTTAAAACAGGCCAGAGTCGACAACATTAATTTTAAACATGCTATATTTACTAATTTAAGTAGTGAACATTTAGATTTTCATGGAACTATGGAAGATTATTTTGTGGCCAAATCTCGGCTTTTTACTGATTTGAAACCAGCTGCATATAGTATCATTAATATCGATGACAAATTTGGACAGCGCCTTAAGAAAATTACAGAATCAAGAATTCTAACTTATGGTTTTAGCAAAGAGGCTGATATTAAAGCAGAAAATGTTTTTTTAGATGCCCAAGGAATCTGTTTTGATTTACGCGTGGCGGGCAAAAAAACATCTATACGCTCCAGGCTTCTCGGAAGGCACAATATCTACAATATACTTTCGGCTTGTGCCGCAGCTTCTTTAGAAGGCATCGATTTTAATTCGCTAAGGGAATCTATATTTTCTTTTAAGGGTGTTCCCGGCAGATTGCAAAGAGTTGATTGCGGACAACACTATTTTGTTTATGTCGATTATGCCCATACCCCCGGGGCATTAGAAAATGTTTTAAAGAGCCTAAGAGAGTTCGTTAGAAATAGAATAATAACCGTTTTTGGCTGCGGCGGAAATCGTGATAGACAAAAGAGGCCATTAATGGGAGAAATTGCCGGGCGATTAAGTGATGTAGTAATTTTAACAAATGATAATCCAAGAGATGAAGACCAGCTGTCTATAATTTATGAAATAAAGTCCGGCGCAGGCATAGAAGCTAAATTGGAAATAGAAAAGAATAGAAGAAAAGCTATTAAAAAAGCTCTCAGCTTAGCGCAGGAAGGTGATTGTGTTTTAATTGCCGGAAAGGGCCATGAGAATTATCAGATTATTAAAAATAAAAGAATAGAATTTAATGATGCCCAAGTCATAAGAGATTTATTGAAGGCCACACATGCTAAAGTTAAATGATATAGTAAATGCTTTGGAAGGATCAGAAAATTTTACCCCTGGGGTGAATGAAAACCCAAAAGACATTTTACATAAAATCTCTTTTCAGGGAAAATTTACTCCTCAACAAGAAATGGCCATGAAAGACGCTAATTTCAAAATAAGCATTGATAGTCGCACTATCAGGCGAGGCGATGTTTTTATCGCCCTTAAGGGAAAGAATTTTGATGGACATTCTTTTTTAGGCGAGGCCTTTAAAAAGGGTGCGGCGGCGGCTATTGTTTCTCGGGAAAAAGAGGCTCACATGTCCGGGGGAAAACCTTATATACTTATAGGCGTTGATGATACCAAGAAGGCGCTTAAAAGATTAGCTTTTACTTTAAGAGAAAAATTTAAAGGCAAGGTAATTGCCGTAACCGGCTCAAACGGCAAAACAACTACCAAAGAAATGATTGCCCACGTTTTAAGTTCCAATTTTGACGTTCTGAAAAATAAAGGGACACAAAATAATGAAATAGGTGTGCCTTTAACTATTTTCAGGCTCAAAAATGATCACCAGATAATAGTTTTTGAGCTGGGTGCAAGCAGAAATGGAGAGATATTTTCCCTGAAAGAAATGACAAAACCGGATTTGGGGGTAATTACAAATATTGGCCAGACTCACCTCGAATTTTTAAAAACAGAAAAGGACGTTTTATCTGCAAAGTTGGAGTTATTAACAGGGGAATCTCATAGAGTAAAAACGGCATTTTTGAATTTTGATGATAAAAATTTAAAAAAGGCCGCTATTTCTTTAAAGAATCAGGTGATTTCCTTCGGGACGAGAAAAGATTGTCAATACAGGGCTAGCAATATTTCTTTAAGCGATAGAGGAATTTCTTTTCTCATAAACGAAAAATATAAGATAAGATTACAAACCATAGGCCAACACAACATTTATAATGCCCTGGCGGCATGGGCAGTGGGCAGGCAACTGGGTGTTTCAGTTGCAGACTCTCAAGAGTCTCTGGCTACTTTTACTTTTCCGCCACATAGGTTGCAATTTATGAAAATAAAAGATTCATTTTTAATCGATGATTCCTACAACGCCAATCCTCAGTCAGTCAAGGCTGCTCTTAAGGCACTTAGTTCAATTAAACAGGTACAGAACAAGATAGCTTGTCTGGCAGATATGTGTGAACTGGGTCCTGCCTCGCAGCGACTCCATTATGAGATTGGACTTGAGGCAGGAATCATGGGAATAGATACTGTCATTTCTTTCGGTCAATTTTCTGAATTTGTAATTCGGGGAGCCGAAAAAGGCGGCGTTGAGAATTGCGTAAATGTAAAAAGTAAAAAGGAGATGCTCCAGTGGCTGCTTGATAATGCCAGAGGGAAACAGGCGGTTTTATTTAAGGGTTCTCGAGTCATTAAAATGGAGGAGATTGTCAGGTGCTTTATAAATTCTTATACCAGTTAAGAGATTTATTTTTTGGATTTAATGTTTTTCATTATATCACCTTTAGGGCGGTTCTGGCTGCTGTTTCATCTTTTCTCTTTACGGTCATTTTTACTCCTACCATTATAAATAAGTTATCAAATTTAGGAATATATCAGTATATTAGAGATGATAGTATTTCCGCCCCGCTTTACCAGCTACATAAAAATAAAAAAGGCACCCCCACTATGGGTGGTATAATTATTTTAATGGCTATTATCATTTCTACTTTTTGTTGGGCCGATGTGTCTAATAAATTCATTCAGCTGGCCTTATTTTCAGTTGTATGGTTGGGTGTATTGGGTTTTGCCGATGATTATTTAAAACTGGTTAGAAAACACTCAAGCGGACTGACTATTCCCATGAAGCTTATCGGCCAGTCTGTGCTAGGCTTAATAATTGGCCTTGGGCTTTATTTTGATAAGTCCATTTCGACCACGCTTGATGTTCCTTTTTTAAAAAATTTGATTGTGAACCTGGGGGTTTTTTATGTCTTTTTTGTTATGCTGGTAATTGTAGCTTCTTCTAATGCCGTCAATATTACCGATGGCTTAGATGGCCTGGCTATTGGCTGTGTGGCCATAGCTGCCATAACCTATGCCGGTTTTAGTTATATAGCCGGACATATTAACTTTAGCCAATATCTGAATATTACCTATATTCCCCAAGCAGGTGAACTTTCGGTTTTTTGCGCTTCCATAGTTGGAGCGAGTCTCGGATTTTTGTGGTTTAATTGTTTTCCGGCTAATATATTTATGGGTGATACCGGTTCCCTGGCACTCGGAGGCGCCATAGGCTTAGTGGCTATATTTATAAAAAAAGAATTGCTTCTTATATTGGTAGGAGGCATTTTTGTAGTTGAGGCCCTGAGTGTTCTATTACAAATTATTTTATATCGTTATAGCGGCGGTAAGCGGCTCTTTCTCATTGCCCCACTGCATCATCATTTCGAGATTAAAGGGTGGGAGGAGCCCAAAGTTACGGTGCGTCTATGGTTAATAGCTGTTATTTTAGCATTGCTGAGCTTAGCCACTTTGAAATTGAGATAGTTAAAACAGAACACTGTAAAAAATGAACTTAAAAAATAAGAAAATACTAATTATTGGTTTAGGTAAAAGTGGTTTTTCGGCCGCTGCTCTAGCTAAAACGGCAGGAGCCAGAGTTTTTGTGACCGAAAATAGCTCCGGTAAAGATATTAAAAGACGCGCACAAAACTTAGAAAGAAACAAAATAGAAGTTGAAATAAACGGTCATAGCGGGCAGTTCTTAAAAGGCATTGAACTGGCAGTTATAAGTCCGGGGATAAGCCAACATGCACCTTTTGTAAAAAAAGAAATTTTAGCACATGGGATTCCGGTTATAAGCGAAATAGAATTAGCTTTTGCTTTTTGTAAGAGCAGTAAATTAATAGCTGTAACCGGCACAAATGGCAAAAGCACCACCGCCCAACTAATCGGTCATATATTTAAAAAGGCCGGGAGAGAAGTGACGGTTTGCGGCAACATAGGAATACCTTTTTCAAGTTGTGTAGAAAAAATCACCCGGGACGCAATAGTTGTTCTCGAAGTTAGTTCTTATCAACTTGATGTTATAAAAGATTTCAGACCTTATCTTTCTATAATTTTAAATATCACCGAGGACCATTTAGACCGTTACA
>CAYUDR010000071.1:0-6274 GCA_964443705.1 uncultured Planctomycetia bacterium
ATTCAGACTTATTTCTACTGTTACCTTAAAACCGCAAGCCATACCGATGAATGTGAAAATTATCCTAATAGGCCACCCTTTGATTTATCGCTTACTTTATCTGCTCGACGAAGATTTTCGTAAGCTTTTCAAAGTAAAAGCCGACTTTAGTGCATTAATGAATAGAACTTCGGCTCAAATTGATAATTACGTTCATTTTATTTCCATTACATCTCAACATGAAAAATTACTTTCTTTTACCAATCAGGCAGTGGCCAAAATAGTTGAGCATGGTTCTCGTTTAGTGGAAAATCAGGATAAACTTTCTGCCAGATTTCTTGATATTGCCAACTTATTACGAGAGGCAAGCTACTGGGCCGAATTGGCTAAGTCGAATATAGTTACCGCCAATCATGTAACAAAAGCTATAGAAGAAAAAATCTATCGTTCAGATATGATTGAAGAACGCTTAAGAGAACTGATTAGAGATGGTTCCTTTTTGATAGACACCAAAAGCAAAATAGTAGGCCAGGTAAACGGCATTTCTGTTATAGATGTGGGCGACTATGCCTTTGGTTTACCGGCTCGCATTACGGCGCGCGCCTATATGGGGCAAAAAGGATTAATCGATATTCAGCGTGAAGCAAAGCTTGGCGGCAGAATTCATTCTAAAGGTGTTATGATTATAGCAGGATATTTTGGAGAAAAATTTGCCCAGAATAAACCACTGGCTGTTTCAGCCAGCTTGAGTTTCGAGCAGACCTATTCTGAGATTGAAGGCGATAGTGCCTCCAGCGCGGAAATATATGCGCTTATGTCAACCTTGTCGAATCTGCCCGCTCTTCAAGGAATTGCGGTTACAGGTTCTGTGGACCAGAGGGGCAATATTCAGGCTATCGGGGCGATTAACGAAAAAATTGAAGGTTTCTATCACGTTTGCAAGCAAGAGGGGTTAAATGGCAAGCAAGGGGTAGTCATGCCGGAGTCAAATGTAAAAAATTTGATGCTTAAAGAGGAGATATTAAAAGCGGTTAAAGATAAAAAATTTCATATCTATCCCATTAAAACCATAGAAGAGGGCATTGAGATTTTAACCGGAAAACCAGCTGGCAGGAAAAAAGCGGATGGTTCTTACCCCAAAAATACGGTTTTTGGTCTGGTTGATAAAAAATTGACCAAATTAGCTGAGGGTTGGATGAAATTTTCCAAAGCCGCCCCCGTTAAAAAGAAAAACAAAAGATAAAAATAAATGAGCAAGGAGAGGATAGAAAAAATTATCAGCTTGCTTAAAAAAAATTATCCAGAGATTAGAATTACATTAAATTTTAACGGACCATATCAACTGTTGATGGCCACCATACTTTCAGCGCAATGCACCGATGAGCGTGTGAATAAAATTAGTCCCGCTCTTTTTAAAGAATACAAAAACGCCAGGAGCCTTGCCGGGGCCAAGCCGGCCGAGTTAGAAAAATTAATCAGGACTACAGGTTTTTACAAAAGCAAAGCCCGTTCCCTGAAAAAGGCAGCCAGGGCCATAGTTATGGATTTCAAAGGCCGGGTTCCCTCTACCATGGAAGAATTAATCACTTTACATGGGGTTGCCAGAAAGACGGCCAACGTGGTTTTATTTAATGCCTTTGACAAAAAAGAAGGCATAGCCGTTGATACTCACGTAAAGAGATTATCGCAGAGGTTGGGTTTCACCGGGCACACCAACCCACTCAAGATAGAGCAGGATTTAATGCAAAAGATTAAAAAGAAAGATTGGGGCCAAACCTCACTTCTTTTAATAGCTCACGGCAGAACTATTTGCACAGCCCGGAAGCCAAAGTGTTCTGAGTGTTTTTTAAGCAAGTTATGTCCATCAGCAGGAAAAGTTAAATAAAAAAGGATTAATATATGGAAATAGGTATTGTTAAAGAAATAGCTGCAAGGGGCAAAGAAAGCAGAGTTGCGCTCCTGCCCCCGGAAATTCAGAAATTAACCCAAGAGGGCATTAAAGTCTGGGTGGAGAAAGGAGCCGGAGAGGGAGTCTATGCCGGCGATAAGCAATACATAGAAGCAGGGGCACTAATAGAAAAATCGCATTCTAAAATCTTTAAGAAAGATATCGTGGTTAAATTAAAAGCCCCTTTAATTAAAGAATTTAAACTCCTTTCAGGTAATATCCTTTTCTCCATGCTTCATGCCGAGCAAAACCCGCAATATGTCAGGTGGCTTAAGAAGCGCAGGGCTTATGCCATTGCCATGGAGCAAATCAGAGACGAGGCCCATCAGCGTTTAATCCAGTGTAGTGAAATGGGGGGTGAACAGGCAATGTTGATGGCTTTTCTCCAGTCGCCTAAAAGGCCCCGGGATTGCAATATGCTGATGTTGGGTTACGGACAGATTGCAACCGGTGCCTTGCGGGTAGCTTTTGCCCTGGGGGCGAAAGTGAAAATTTTACGTAAGTCAGAATATAAATACATAAAATATCAATTGAAGGGAAAAGACATTGTAGTTAACGGCATTAGCTGGCCTAAAAAAAGTAGAGATAAAAAAGAATATCTGATTACAAAAGATATGTTAAAATTGCTAAATCCAGGAGCCGTAATTCTTGATTTATCAGTTGATTTTCCAAATCCTATTGAGAGCTGCCGCCCCACTTTTTTAGATAAACCGTTCTTTTCGGTTGCTGGAGTAAAGCACATATGTATTTATGGCTGTCCGGGCTTAGTATCCATATCGAGTTCGAAACAATACAGCGCTCTAATTTTTCCGGTTCTCAAGGATATAATAAAATTTGGATTAAAAAAAGCGCCAGCCTATATTAAGGAAGCAATTTATCCAAAGGTTTAATTATGAAGAAAACAATTCTGGTAATTGGAGATATTGTTCCACAATTTAAGATACACTCCTCTTTCAGGGATTTTCTTGACAAGGAAAAATATTTTTACCGCAATGGGTTTAGCCTCAAGGTTGCAGAATATTATGCGGTTCTTGACGGCCATTTGCCGGATATAAAAACTCAAAATATTACCGTTATGATGTTTTTCCCGTATCATTATTGGGATGCAAACATAGAAATTCCAAGCAGAGATGGTCGTATTTACGGTGATAGGAGTTACGGTGAAAAATTCAACAATCTTTTTAAGATAGTAGAAGAAAAATTGTGCCATAAATATAAAGATAAGCATCTTCATTTTATCAATCCCCCCGCTTCAATTAGAATAGACAGGGATAAAAAAAGGACAAAAAGTATTTTGCGTAGCTTCGGCATTCCAACCCCGAAATTATGCCGCGTTGAGTCGTATAAAGATGTTTTGAAAATTTTGGAAAAAGGCAAATCCGTTTTTATTAAACCGCGTTTTGGCGCCATGGGCAAAGGAATAACTTTTCTTGCGCCGGAACACTGGCGCACCAATTTTATTTTTAGAAGGGGAAAGATAATTAGCCGCCAGCAGGATTATGGCTGGAGCTTTTTTAATATTACAGGCAATAAAGATTTTTTAAAGAAATTGCTTGCCCGCGATGTTATTTGCGAGGAAGCCATAGAACACCCGGTTGTTGATGGAAAAAAATTTGACTTTCGTATCTATGTTATATTTGACGAAATACCCTATATGTATGCCAAAAGCACTTTAGCCAAAGGCATTATTACTAATTGGTCGCAAGGGGGCACCATAGAAAAAGCCTCTTTTCTGAGGAAATTGCCCCGGGGAGCGGTTGAAAAAGCCAAGTCTTTAGCAAAACGCACCTCCAGAGCACTCAAACTAAATTATACAGGCGTGGATGTGATTTTTTCAAAAGATTTCAGCAACGCCTATGTACTGGAAGCGCATTCTTTTCCGGGCTATGAAAGGGGATGCGATTTAATGAAATCACTGGTTAAAAAACTATAGATTTAGCAAATGTAAAAGGATTAAGAAATGCATAAAAACAATTTTGAACCTAAATGTTTAGCAACCGGTATCGGGAGCCTTCCACATAAGGATGCCAAAGAAGCATTTTTGAAAGCAAGAGAATGTTGCCCTTCCATACCTTTCTGGCCGCAATTGCCAAAGCGCTCTTATCTTGAAAGTATGGGTGCCCAGTTTATTGAAAATTTTGCCTGTCTTAAAGTTGATGAGCAAAAGAAAGCGGCAGTCTATGATATAAAGGAGAACAAGGAAGAGCAATTTACCAGATTTTATGAGAGAATACTAAAAGTGGATTTTGAGTACTTTAAAATTTCTAGAAGCTACGCAGAAAGTTTATATGTTTTACTGGGTGAATTGGAACAGAAAAAGTTAGAGAAGGTAGAATTTATAAAAGGGCAGGTTACCGGCCCCTTTACCCTGGCAGCGGCTATAAAAGGAGAAGCAGGCAAGCCCACTTTGTTTGACCCTATGATGTTTGATATGATAGTTAACGGCCTGGCGATGAAAGGCCTGTGGCAGGCAGAACAATTTAAGAAGTTTAATAAAAAACCTATTATTTTTTTTGATGAACCCTATCTTACCTGTCTGGGCTCGGCTTATACTCCCATTTCCAGCGCAGAAGTAACAGGCAGACTGCTGGAATTATTTAATCCCCTAAAACAGGCAGGGGTGTTAATAGGAATACATTGCTGCGGAAATACCGAATGGCCTGTTTTATTAGGCTCGATGGCGGATATTGTAAGCTTTGACGCGTGGGAATATTTTGATAAATTAGCCATTTATCCTCAGGAGATTAAAACTTTTATTGAAAACGGCGGTGTGCTTGCTTTTGGGATAGCCCCAACTCACAATATCCCGCGGGATTTATCCGTTTCTATGCTCGTCGAAAAAATAAAAAGTCAGTTTGATGTACTGGTGAAAAAAGGCATAGATAGAAAGATAATACTTAAAAAATGTCTTCTAACTCCCTCGTGTGGTTTAGGCACCGTCCCAGAGCAGGATGCAGATAAAGTTTTAGAAGTTCTTAAAAATACATCCCTGGCCTTAAGGAAAGAATATTTCAAATGAGTTTTAGGGTTGTGAGGGTGAGGGATACGAGCTCTCAGCGCCTGGTTTTGCCTCGCACAGCGTAAAAGGCAATTTGTATTAGTATTATAGTATTAAAGGAGAGTGAAAGACTTATGAAAGATGAAATCTTAAAAGACTTAATTATAAAGAATGATGCTAAAATAGTTTTGGTGGTCTTAGATGGCCTGGGTGGACTTTCTATTAAAGAAGGGGGGGCGACTGAGCTTGGTGCCGCTAAAACCCCCAACCTTGATAAACTTGCTTTTAAATCAAGTTGTGGTCTTATGTATCCTATTGCACCGGGTATTACACCCGGCAGCGGGCCGGCCCACCTTGCTCTTTTTGGCTATGACCCGATAGAATACAATATTGGCAGAGGTGTTCTTTCGGCTTTGGGCATAGATTTTGATATAAAAAAAGGAGATTTGTGTGCCAGAGTAAATTTCGCCACCATAGATAAAAATGGAAGAATTGTTGACCGCCGGGCAGGAAGAATATTGACTGAAGAGAACTGGAGGTTATGTAAAAAGTTAAGAGAAAATATTAAACCTAAAGAAGGCATAGAAGTTTTTATTGAAACCGAAAAAGAACACCGCGCCTGCCTTATTTTAAGAGGCGAAGGGCTCAGCGAACATATTACGGATACAGACCCTCAGCAGGAAGGGGTGGAACCCATAGAAGCGAAAGCCACAGAAACGGATTCACAAAAGGCGGCCGAGATTGTAGGAGAAATTATAAAACAATGCAGGCAAATTTTAAAAGACGAAGATAAGGCCAACATGATACTTTTAAGAGGTTTTGCTAATTTTCATTCTTATCCCACCATAGAAGAGCGTTTTGGCTTAAAGGCTTTTGCTATTGCCAGCTATCCTATGTATCGAGGACTGGCAAAGCTGGTGGGCATGAAATTGGCTCCTGCCACCCAGACCGAAGAAGAGGAAGTAGAAATGTTAAAGAAAAATTTTGAAAAATATGATTATTTCTTTATTCACTTTAAGAAAACAGATTCTTATGGTGAAGATGGGAATTTTCAGGCCAAGGAAAAGATAATTGAAAAAGTAGACAGACTCATGCCGGATATTATTAATTTGAAACCGGATGTTTTGATAGTAACTTGTGACCACTCAACGCCTGCTAAGTTAAAGAGCCATTCCTGGCACACCATCCCGGTGTTGCTTTTTTCTGAACATGTCAGGCAGGATAAGTTAAAGAAATTCGATGAATTTAATTGCCGGTGCGGCAGTTTGGCGGGTTTACATTCAGTTGATTTAATGACGCTGGCTTTGGCCAATGCCCTGCGCCTGAAGAAGTTCGGAGCATGAAGGACA
>CAYUDR010000072.1:0-6228 GCA_964443705.1 uncultured Planctomycetia bacterium
GTTTTGATCGGCGGACCCTGCGTGATCGAAAGTGAAAAAAGCGCTTTGCGGCTTGCGGAAAAGATCTCCGAAGTCACCCGCGCGCTCAAGATCCCGTATGTCTTTAAAGCAAGCTTTGATAAAGCCAATCGTTCTTCTATGAAATCATACCGTGGCCCCGGCCTGGCCTAGGGCCTTAAGATAATTTCTGAAGTAAAGAGGAAATTTGGCATTCCTGTACTTTCAGATATCCACAAGGAGAGCGAAGTTAAACCAGCAGCGAAGGTTTTAGATATTTTGCAGATACCTGCCCTATTATCAAGGCAGACAGATTTGATAGTTGCAGCCGCCAGGACCAAAAAGCCTCTAAATATAAAAAAGGGCCAATTTCTCGCACCTGCTGATATGCGCAATGTAGTTGAGAAGGCAACTTCTTGCGGCAATCGGCGGCTTTTATTAACTGAGCGAGGTTCCCTTTTTGGATATAATAATCTGGTAGTAGACATGCGTTCACTTTATCAATTGCGACAGTTTGGATATCCGGTGATTTTTGATGCTACTCATTCTTGCCAACTTCCGGGGGCCCGGGGTAAGTCTTCGGGCGGGATGAGAAAATATGTGCCTGTTTTATCCAGAGCGGCGGTTGCCGCTGGTTGCGATGGTCTTTTTTTAGAAGTTCATCATAATCCCAAAAAGGCTCTGTGTGATGGGCCCAATATGATTAATATAGAAACTTTTGGAAAATTATTAAATCAGGTAAAAGCAATAAATCAAGTGAAGAGGCAATTTAGAGAACGTTAGTGAGGCTAAATTGTCTGTCTGAATTTGTCCCCGCGGGGATCAATTTTCCCCGCGGGGGGATCTTTAAAGGAGTAAAGGATGTCGATTAAGCGCGCTAAAGAAGTTTTTGATATAGAATCTAAAGCCATAAAGTTACTTTCAAAGAAAATAAATGCTGACTTTACAAAAGCAGTTGATTTAATTGTATCAAATGAGGGTAAAATTATTGTTGTCGGCATAGGCAAGCCCGGTATAATAGCCAGAAAGATTTCAGCCACGTTTTCCTCCACCGGTTCTCCGAGTATTTTCCTGCATCCAGCTGAGGCCATCCACGGAGACATTGGCATGGTTAGTAAAAGAGATATTATTATTGTGCTTTCTAACAGCGGGGAGACGGAAGAAATAATCAGACCTATAGCCACTATAAAAAAAATTGGTGCTAAAATAATTGCTATTTGCAGAAATAAAAAATCTACCTTAGTTAAAGAAAGCGATTATTTTCTTGATGTTAATGTAGGGGCAGAAGCTTGTCCTCTGGGATTGGCACCCACTACCAGCACAACGGCTATGCTTGCCATGGGTGATGCATTGGCAATGGCTGTTTTAGATAAAAAAGGTTTTAGGAAAGAAGATTTTGCTTTTTATCATCCCGGCGGAATTTTAGGAAAGAAATTGTTAAAAGTTAAAGAGATAATGAGGACTGGCGAACAAAACCCAATAGTTAAAGAAAATGAGACGGTCGGCAAGGTTTTAATTAAAATAACAAAAGCCAGAGCCGGTTGTGCTTGCGTAATTGACGAAAAAGGCAAATTAAAGGGTATATTTACCGATGGAGACTTAAGACGGCATTTAGAGAGTCGGCCAAATTTAACCTCTTTTAAGGTAAAGCAAGTAATGACAACCAATCCTATTACTGTTGAAAAAGACAAATTGGTGCAGGAGGCTTTGGAAATAATAAAAGAAATGAAAATCGATGAACTACCGGTTGTAGATTTTCAACATCGGCCGGTAGGATTAATAGATGTTCAGGATCTTATCAAAATAGGATTAAATGAGGTGTAATCCGCTCATGTGGCGGGTGAATGTAACTTGAGTGTTCGTTAAAATGGATATTAAAGATAGGGCCAGAAAAATAAAAGCGGTTATTTTTGATGTAGATGGCGTTTTAACAGACGGCAAAATAGTTTATGGAAATTATGGAGATGAACTGAAATTTTTTGATATTCAGGATGGTCTTGGCGTGCACTTATTAAAAAAGGCTTCTATGTATACTTTCATTATAAGCGGCCGCTTTTCCAAGACCACTTCAAGGCGAGCGAAAGAATTGAAAGTGACAAAGGTTTTTCAAGACGCAAATGATAAATTAAAAATCTATGAAAAATTAAAAAGAAAATTTAATTTAAGTGATGATAATTTTTGTTGCATTGGTGACGATATTCTTGATTTGCCCATTATCAAAAGAGTTGGTTTTGCCTGTGCTGTTTCAAATGCACAAGAGCAAGTAAAAAGAGAAGCTCATTATGTTACATCTCGGTCCGGTGGCAATGGTGCTGTGAGGGAAGTAATCAATATTATTCTGAAGTCTCAGGGTAAATGGGAAGAACTTGTGAAAAAATACTATCGGTGAACTTTCCTGGAAAATTAAAGGTAAGTAAAAATGAGGCAAAAATTTTTCACACTTTTTCTAATTTTTTTATTGATTTTAGTTATGGTTAGTTGTCAGAGAAAAAGCGGAGATAGGGCCGGAGGAGAAAGTCCTGAGAGTTCTGGGGCCCAAAACCTATTAGACGAAGGGACTGAACAAAAAATTCTTACTTTTTCGCTTTCCGGATATTCTGACTCAGGAAAGAGGAGCTGGGATGTAAAGGGTGATTCAGCCGATATACTTAAAACAAATGTAATCTTGCTCGATAATGTCCTTAGCCATTCTTATACCAAGGGCAATACCATAACTATTACAGCCGATGAAGGTAAATTTGATAAGGTCAAAAACAACTTGCTTCTTAATAAAAATGTCGTAGGTACAACTACTGATGGAGCAAGATTGACAACGGATTCTCTTAATTGGAATGCACAAAAACAGGAAGTTGATACCGATGACCTGGTTGTAATCACCAGAGAAAAGATGGAAGCCAGGGGTCACGGTGCCTTTGGGCAACCAGATTTGAAACGAGTGCAGCTTAAAAAAGATGTAACTGTTAATTTAGAACCAACCACCGTTATTACCTGTGACGGCCCCTTTCAGGTTGATGCCTTAAATAACGTGGGTATTTTTAATGAAAATGTATTAGTTGTTGACGAGCGGGGCAAGATTTGGGCAGATATAATTGAGGTTTATTTTGACTCCAAAACTAAGACTGTTATTAAGGTTGTTGCTAAGGGAAACGTTAAGATAGAGCGCGGTGATAATGTGACTTACAGCGATCAGGCAACCTATAATGCAAAGTCACAATTGATTATATTGAGTGGTAGGCCGAAATTAATTTTGTATTCAAAAGAGGATTTAAATGCGATTACTGGAAACTAAAAACTTAAGCAAAAGCTACGGCGGCCGGCGTGTTGTAGACAGTGTGAAAATAGAAGTTCAAAGAGGCGAAATAGTGGGTTTGCTTGGACCCAATGGTGCCGGCAAAACAACTACTTTTTATATGATTGTAGGACTTGTTAATCCTGATGAAGGACAAATTTTTTTTGATAGCAAAAATATCACCAATTTTCCTATGCATAAGAGAGCCAGGTTGGGCATTGGTTACCTTTCTCAGGAACCGTCTGTTTTTAGAAAATTGAGCGTGCAGGAAAATATCATGGCTATTTTAGAAACAATTAATATTTCAAGGGCTGAAAGAAAAAAAAGGTTGGAACAACTTCTTGAAGAGTTAAACATAAGCTATATAGCCAAAAATAAGGCTTATACGCTTTCCGGCGGTGAGCGCAGGCGTCTTGAGATTACCAGGGCATTAGTTACCAATCCTTCTTTTATTTTATTGGATGAACCTTTTAGCGGTGTTGATCCTATAGCTGTTTTTGAAGTTCAACAAATTATTGCAGAGTTAAAATCTAAAGGGATAGGAATTTTATTGACCGACCATAGTGTTAGAGAAACATTGGCCATAACAGATCACTCTTATATTATGGCTGAAGGTAAAGTTTTAATTTCAGGTGATGCTCAGACATTGATTAACGATCAAAAAGCCAGACAGGTATATCTGGGAGAAAAATTTAGTATGTAAATGAGGACATCCGCCTGAGGCGGATATGTCCGAATTTATTATCCGTCTTGGGCGGAAATTCGTCCGCCTAGACGGACTCACTAAAGGAGGAAATAGTTTGCAAGTCAAAATTGATGGTAGGCATTTTGTGATTACCCAGGATATTAAAAAAGTTATCAAAACAGGTGCGGCTAAATTTAATAAATTCCTGCATAATATTATAGAAATACATTTTGTTCTTTCAACCGAAAAATATAGGCAAATTGTTGAAATAATTGTTTTTGCTAAGAATTCAGTTTTAAAATGCAGAGAAACTAGTAATAATATGCATCTTTCTGTTGAAAAAGCCTTGCACAACATGGAAAGGCAATTAAAACAACACAAGGAAAAAATTAAAACACATCACGCTACAGAAGACAGGCGACAGAAGGCAGACGACAGAAGGCAGGCGACAGAGGACAGATGATATTTCTGTTTTCTGTTAAAGCGAGGAGGGTAAAAAAAATTAATGAATATTATGGATTTTTTGAGCAAGGAAGCTATTAGTGCAAATTTAGAATCTAAAAATAAAAAAGGAATTATTGAAGAATTAACTGGTCTTTTAGTGAAAACAAAAGAAATCAGAAATAAGGATAATATTGTTAAAATTTTGCTCCAACGAGAAGCTCTTGGTTCAACCGGCATTGGCAACGGTATTGCTATTCCTCATGGTAAATCAGATAAGGTAAAGAAGCTGGTAGCAGCCCTTGGCATTTCAAAACAAGGTGTAGATTTTGAATCACTTGATGGTGAACCGGTCTATATATTTTTTCTTCTGGTAGCTCCTATTGATTCCGCCGGGCCCCATTTAAAAGCTCTGGCCAGAATATCGCGGTTATTAAAAGATAAATCTTTTAGAAATACATTAAAAGCGGCAAAAACTAAAGAAGAACTTGTAGAAATTATAACAAAAGAAGACCAGAGAAGACAGTGAACTCCGTTAGACTTCTAAGACGGAGTTTAAAAGGGTAGAGGCCACTATTTAAAATACAGAGTTTGTAATTAAAATGCATAATTTCGAAAGAGTCTAACGGGGTGAAAAAAACGCATATAATCAAATGGTTATATCCAGGGATGGGAATCAAGAGGTGGATATTATTGCTGGCACTGGGAATGGTGATGATTGCCATCGGTGGTTGGCATTGGCTTTCGCAAGATAATTTGCCAATCACAGTTGTGGGTGGATTAGATTTAGTTATCGGTATAATTTTAGTAATTACAGGCACGAAAAGAATAATACGCAATTTTATAAATGTTTTTGTTCCTACGCGAGAAGATAATATAGCCGAGCTTGTTTATAAAAGGAGACAGTTAAAAAAAGGGCCTAAAATAGTGGCTATCGGCGGCGGAACCGGCCTATCTGTTTCTTTGACAGGACTTAAGAAATATTCCGACAATATTACAGCCGTGGTAACTGTTGCGGATGATGGTGGTTCCTCAGGAAGGCTCAGGAAACAATATGATATTTTACCGCCAGGCGATATACGAAATTGCCTGGTGGCTCTGGCTGATGCCGAACCTTTAATGAGAAATCTATTTCAGTTTCGATTTGATGAAGGTAGTGAATTAGCAGGACATAATTTTGGAAATCTTTTTATAACGGCTATGAGCAAATTGACTGGTGATTTTCAAAAAGCAATTAATGAATCAAGCAAAGTTTTAGCTATTAGAGGCCGAGTAATTCCTTCGACTTTAAGCAGAGTTGTTTTGATGGCCAGGTTGAGCGATGGAACAAAAATAATGGGACAGGCAAAAATTGCTAATAGCCACATACCTATTGAAAAAATTTCTTTGTTGCCGAATAGTTGTCAGGCAAATGAAGAAGCCATTAAAGCTATTAAAAAGGCAGAAGCTATAATTTTGGGCCCCGGAAGTCTATTTACCAGTATTTTACCAAATGTTTTGGTTGGTGATTTACAGCAAGCAATTATAAATTCAAGAGCAATAAAAATATATATTTGTAACGTAATGACTCAATTTGGAGAGACAGACAAGTTTAAAGCTTCAGATCATGTCAGGGTATTGATTGAGCACACCCACCCCAAGCTAATTGATTATGTAGTAGTTAATATATCCACCATACCGCAGGAGTTTTGTGTAAGATACAAAGAAGAAAATGCTTTTCCCGTTGAGTCTGACACTGAGATAATAGAGCAAATGGGATATAAGGTTATTGAAGAGGAAGTTATAAGTACTGTCGATTATGTGCGGCATGACTCTA
>CAYUDR010000073.1:0-6221 GCA_964443705.1 uncultured Planctomycetia bacterium
AAAGCGACCTGTCTTTCTAAAATCTTTAACTGTCATACCACAGCCGGGACAACTCTTAAGTGTTTTTTCTCTTTCTCCAACTTCTATGCCGAGATCCATCAGGCCGGTTAATAAGTCAGTTATGCCGAATGATTGTGTGCCTACCATTCCTTTTTTCTTAGCGCAATTTTCGCAAAGGTGTACTTCAGTGGCTTTGCCACTTAGTATTTCAGTAACATGAACGGTTGCTCGTTTTTTCCCGCAAATCTCACAAAGCATATTTTACGCCTTCTTTTTTAGTGATTTTTCTAAAGGCCAAAATCAATTTTTTTGTAATTTTCCCCGGTTTGCCATCGCCGATAATCCGCCCGTCAATTTTAACAACCGGTATAATCTCTGCAGCTGTGCCTGTCAAAAAACACTCATTTGAGTTAAATAACTCATGTCTTGTCAAGGTTGTCCTTTGGACTTCAATGCCCAGCTTCCGCCCCAGTTCAATTACTACACCCCGGGTGATACCGCGCAAGGCCCCGTGATAAATAGGTGGTGTTTTTAAAATGCCATTTCTTACAATAAAAATATTATCACCGCTGCACTCGGCTACATATCCATAATTATTGAGCATAACGGCTTCTTGAGCTCCAGAATTACTGGCTTCAATTTTAGCCATAACATTATTTAAATAATTCAAAGACTTGATAGAGGGATTAAGGGCCTCTGGTAAATTCCTGGCAGTAGGTACGGTAATTAGTTTCATCCCTTTTTTTAATAGCTCTTCTGAGTGTGGATAAAGAGCTATCTCGTCGGCAATAATAATGACGGAGGAACGTTTACACATTCTTGGGTCAAGCCCTAAGTCTCCCACTCCCCTCGTAACAAGTATGCGAACATAACCATCCCTAAGTTTATTGCGTTTCAGGGTTTGGATAACCGCTTTTTGCAAATCTTTCTTGCTAAGGGAAATTTTCAACATAATGGAATGGGCAGATTCATAAAGGCGTTCTATGTGCTCCTTAAGTTTAAAAATCAGGCAATTGTATGAACGAATACCCTCAAAAACTCCGTCGCCATAGAGAAGCCCATGGTCAAAAACCGAAACCTTTGCCTCATCTTTATTATACCACTTACCGTCGATATAAATTTTCAATTTCATTTTTTTCTCCTCTCTATTTACCTGCTCGGTGCCTCCTGCCTGCCGCTTGCTTAGCCTGAAGAGGGGACAGATGAGGTCTGCATCACGCCGTCCTTTATATGAAGCACCCTCTTAGCGCTCCCGGCAATATTTTCGTCGTGCGTAACAATTACAAAAGTCTTTTTTTTGTTTCTGTTTATTTTTACGAGCAATTCGAGTATTTTTTCTCCTGTCTCAGAATCCAGATTGCCCGTGGGTTCATCGCAAAGAATAATTTCCGGTTCTAAAATGAGAGCCCTGGCAATGGCCACGCGCTGCGCCTCACCCCTGAAAGCTCCCCAGGCCTGTGCGTTAATCTTTTTCCCAGTCCAACTTCTTCGAGAAGAGCGATGGCTTTGGCCTCCGCTTCTCTTTTGCTTAAACTGCGAGCAATATAAACAGGTATGGTTACATTCTCGAGAACATCAAAGTCAGGCAGTAAATAATAAAACTGAAATACAAAACCTATTCTTTTAAGGCGCAGTTGGGCCCTTTTATTTCCACTAAGCTTAAACATATCCTGGCCTTCCAATTTAACGGTTCCATAGCTTGGTTCGTCTAACCCTCCTAAAAGATGCAAGAGGGTGGATTTACCAGCGCCTGAAGGCCCGGTGATGCTCAAAAATTCCCCACGCTCAACTATTAAATTAATATCATTTAAAACATGTAATTGACTGCCGCTGCCCTGCGGGTAACTTTTGTGCAAATTTATACACTCTAAAAAATTATTCATAGCGCAATGTTTCTACCGGATTGAGCCTTCCGGCGCGCAGGGCCGGATAAATAGTAGAAAGTAAGCTTATAATAATAGCACAGATAATTATAATAACTGAATCGGTATACTGCATCTTAACAGGCAAAGCATCCAGATAATAAATCTCTTTTGGCAGCTTAATAAATTTGTAGGTCTTAAGCATAAAAGTAAGCAAAAAACCAAGCCCTGCCCCTAAAAGTGTGCCGATGATTCCTATTAGAAGGCCTTCTAAGGTAAAGATAAAATAAATGGACCTGGTAGTGGCGCCAATAGCTTTTAAGATGCCGATGTCTCTGGTCTTTTCCATTACCATCATAATTAAAGTGCTGGCAATATTAAAGGAAGCCACTACAACAATCAAGGCCAAAATCACAAACATAGTCGTTTTTTCTAATTTCAGAGCTGAGAAAAGATTTCGATTAACATCCATCCAGCTCATCACCCAGTATCTAAAATGCAATTGTTTCTGAATATCCTTTTTAACTGCCTGCGCCTGATAAAAATTATCCAATCGCACGCCTATGCCGCTAACTGTATCGGCCGGTATTCCAAAGAGCCGCCGGGCGCTTTCTAAAGAAGTAAAAGTAAGATTGGCATCATAGTCATACATGCCCGACTCAAAAATTCCGCTTACGTAGCTCTCATATTTTTTGCCGGTTATAGGAGAAATGACGCTCAATTTATCCCCCACCCATACACGCAAACGAAGCGCCAGTTCATTGCCCAGGACTATACCCCCTATGGCTTTTTTGTTTTCGGCCATAATGGTTTCTTCGGCCCCAGGCAAAGATCCGCATTTAAGATATTCTCCTAACCTGGTTACCTCAACTTCAGTTTGAGAGTTGATGCCCCGTAAAAGTACCCCCCAGACTTTGTTCCCCTTTTTAACCATAGCCTGGCCGTTAATATAAGGGGAAGCGGCTTCTATATGTTGGTGAGGCAAAATTTTTTCAATGAGCAGGCTAGAATTTTGTATTCCCTGAGGACTCTCGATAAAGAGATGAGCATTGGTTCCAATTATTTTATCTTTCAGGTCTTCATCAAAGCCGGTCATAACAGCTATAACAATTATTAGAGCCATAACTCCCAGGGCTACGCCAGCTATAGAAGTAAAGCTTATGAAAGAAATAAATTTCTGTTTTCGGCGAGACTTCAAATACCTTAAGGCAATTTTCAGTTCATATATCATCTTAACAAAAATCAGAAGTTAGCTTTTCAGAAAACAGACCGTGCCCGCCATGGGCGGACAGGAGTTAAAAACAGAAGAAAAAAATTATTTTCTGTTATCTGTCCTCTGCTTTTCCCTCGACTTCGTCCCCTTCTGGGAAGGCTTTGCTCCCCGGGACTCCCTTCGGTCGCTGTCCTCTGTGTTCTGGTTTTAATTGCGGGAATAAAAGCACATCTCTTATCGAATCCTGATTGGTAAAAAGCATAACTAAACGGTCGATACCAATACCAAGACCTCCCGCCGGGGGCATACCGTGCTCTAAGGCCTTGATAAAGTCTTCATCTTTTGTCTGGTTAGTTTCTTCCCGGCTCTGTTTTATAAATCTTTGTCGCTGCTCAACAGGATCGTTGAGTTCTGAATAAGCATTGGCTATTTCCATACCGCCCACAAACAGCTCAAAGCGTTCAATTAAAGAAGGATTGTCTTTTTTAGTCTTAGCCAGCGGGCTTAATTCGCTAAAATAATCTATAACAAAGGTCGGCTGTTCGCCTCCTTCGCCCTGTGGACTCAGCAATTCTTCAGCTACCCTCGCTATCTGTGAACGACTTACTCCTGCTTTTATATCAATATCAAAACGGTCTTTAAGGACTTTTTTCCAGGTTTTTAAATCTTTTTCTTTCGGATCAAGGCCAAGCGCCTGCGCAAAAGAAATCCTCTTAAATGGGCGTTTAAGGTTTATCTCCTTACCCTTATATTCAAATTTTGTTTCCCCGCCAAATAACTGCTTGGCTAAATAAATAAATAATTCCTCGGTTAAATGCATCATGTCATTATAATCTGCATAGGCCTCATATACTTCTAACATAGTAAATTCGGGATTATGCCTTGTAGAGACGCCTTCGTTTCTGAAATTTCTGCCAAGTTCATATACCTTTTCAAATCCACCCACCAGCAATCTTTTTAAATAAAGCTCAGGTGCAATTCTTAAATACAGGTCACAATCAAATTCATTATGATGCGTTTTAAAAGGCCGCCCTGCTGCTCCTCCCGCCATGGGTTGTAAAATAGGAGTTTCTACTTCCAGAAAACCTCGCGCATTTAAAAATTCTCTAATTTTGTTAACAATAATGCTTCTTTTATAAAAAACTTCCCGAACTTTTGCGTTGACAATTAAATCAAGGTATCTCTGGCGGTATCTGGCTTCAACATCTTTTAAACCATGCCACTTCTCCGGGAGCGGTCTGAGAGCCTTAGAAAGCGGAATAAAACTATCTATTTCTGCCGTTATCTCTCCCACATGGGTTTTAAATAGCTTGCCGGTTAACCCAATAAAATCACCCACGTCTAAGAGTTGAAAAAGGATGAATTTCTCCTGCCCAAGAATATCTTTTTTAACATAAATCTGAATTTTGCCGGATTCATCTTCTACATCAGCGAAAATGGACTTTCCATGAGAGCGAATAGCCTTGATGCGTCCGGCTATCTTTATTTCATCACCATCCTTAAAATTCTCAATTAAAGATTTTATAGGCAGGCCGCGCTCAAACTTCCTTCCATATGGTTCGATGCCGGCCTGTATAATTTTTTCTACCTTTTTTACCATTTGTTCTTTGAAATTATCTTTTTCTTTCATTTCCATCTTAATGTAAGTTTTTCCTCCAATATATGTTATGTAAAAATTATATCTTATATTTTAAAAGGTGTCAATGAATCAGTTGTCAGTCCCGCCATATGCGGACAAGTATCAGTTTTTAGTTTCACTTTAAGGGAACAGGCGCCTCTGCCTGCGAAATTTTACAAAACAACTCACAGCAAAAAATATAATGCAAATGTAGGCGAAAATATCTCCAAACTTAGTAAAAAAAGTTTTCTTTAAGCCCTTTGAAAGATTAGCGGTTAGGAAACCATCAATAAAAAGGTCCTGGCCGTATTGATTTATCAATCTTTCTTCTATCCTTCCGGTGGGCACAATAAAAAGAGAAGGACCTGTATTAGCGATGCGCGCCACACTCACCTTGTTTTCTACCGCCCTAAAGACCAAACACTGATTGTGCTGATAGGCGGCGGAACTCTTCTTAAACCAGGCATCATTGGTTATGTTAACTATAAAATCCGCCCCTTTTCTAACAAAATCCCTGACTAAATCAGAAAAAATATCTTCAAAACAAATTAAAGTACCAAATTTTACCCCTTTGACTTTAAATAAAACATGATCTTTGCCCTTAGAAAAATCGGCTATTGGATAAATTAAAGTTACGGGGGAAAACAATGGGCCCAGCGGCATATATTCTCCAAAAGGCACAAGGTGAACTTTGTCATAAATTATAACCGGCTCACCGACTCCATTGAAAAGGGCGGCGCTGTTAAAATATTCATCTGTGTTCGGGGAAAAACGAGGAGCCCCAATTAAAAGGGGCGTAGCTAAAGAAGTGGAAAGTTTGTCTATTTTTTTTCTTAAGTCTTCTTCGTCGAGATAGCCGGGAAGGGAAGTCTCAGGCCATATAATAATATCGGGTTTTTCGAAAGCGGCCATAGATGAGAGCTTCTCATACTTATTCAGAATTAAAGTTGAGAGCGCGCTATCCCACTTCAATTCCTGATCGATATTGCCCTGAATGATAGAAACCTTCAAGATTTCTTCTTTGCGAGCCTCAAATTGTTTTATCCTCGCCTTGCTATAAGTTAAACACGCAAAAATTAAAACTCCGGCCAAAAAAATCGGCAGTCCGCGCCGGAGGAAATTCACTTGATTCTCATTGCTTCCTCTAAAACCTGCCTCAGAAACATCCTGTGATAGAGGAATATATCTTATTTCCAGCATATAAAAAAGAGCGGCATTGACAAAAATTATAAGAAAAGAAAGTCCATAGACGCCGGTTATATCTGCAACCTGAATTAACTTTATATACATATATTGACTATAACCTAAAAGTGCCCAGCCAAAACCGGTAAATAAATGAGAACGAACAAATTCAAGGCCAACCCACAGACTGGCTATTAACAAAATTTTAAAAAGAGGTTTTCTAAAACTATTTTCAACCCACCTGACGCCCAAACCAAAAACGCCAAAATATAAAGCCAGATAAAAAATAAGAACTATGGCGCCTATAAAAGTAACATGGGCCACCCAGTAAACCACTATGCCAAAA